>JBGTMK010000645.1:0-11449 GCA_041743605.1 Nostoc sp. | reverse complement strand
CCGATAAAACCTGCCCCACCAGTGACAAGAAAATGCATTATGACAGTTCTCCATTACTTCATTTTAGGTCTGTATTGCACTCAACCCAGAAGCAAGCGCTATAGTTCTTTGGCTACAGCCGAATGGAAGTGGGCAATATCCGCCTTGCTATTCGCTTTCCTAGCCCGATGATTTTTATCAAACCGTGGCTATGAACTATCCCGTGCAACAGAGGATATCGATAGGGCCATAGTGCTTTTTTTAACTCTTTACAAACCACTGGGTCTTTAATTTCTTTCTCAGATAGATAATTCTCTAGCCAAGTGAGGTACTTTATATGTCCAATACGGCGTATTTCTACTCCTTTACCTTGCATATCTGCACGTCGCCAGTAGCTATCTGGGTGCATTCGGTATTTATCCCAACACTCACTAGACACATACACAGGCGCTTTCAGAAAGACTTTGGAGTGAAAAACCATGTCCTCGTGGGCGTTGCGAAAATCCTCTTCAAATGTTCCGATATCATCAAAGACCTGACGACGTATCAAAATGCTGCATGTGCAAGGATAAATTTCTTTGTTTTGTAAAAATAGAAGAAGTTGTGTTGGCGGTTTAAGTAACCGATCGAATTGGATGCTAGTTATTGTCAAAAAGTCACCTTGTTCATTTATGGGGTTCCACGAACTTATGGGATTATTCTCTGTCCAACTGAACCAAAATTGAGTTCTTCCATAGAGCATTGCGGCTTCAGGATGTAATTCTAAAATTGGTACTTGCTGTTCTAGCTTGTGTGGTACCCAAATATCATCAGCGTCTAAAAAGGCAATATAATCTCCTTTCGCGTGGCGAATACCCAGATTCCGCGTTGCGCTCATCCCACGATTTTGGTGTCCCTCGTGTTCCACATAGCGGACTTTTTCGGGGTATTGCTGGGCATATCGTAAAGCTATGGCTGTACTTTCGTCAGTTGAGCCGTCGTCTGCTAGCAAAAGTTCCCATTTGTCGTAAGTTTGGGCGAAAATACTTTCTATCGCTTCAATAAAGAATTTTTCACCGGCATTAAAGAAGATGATGATACAGGAAACTAATGGCTTTTGAATCATCTGTTTAGCTATGAAACCATCTCAATAATTGCTTGGCGAACTGTTCACCATTCCAGTTTTCGACTCCGAAGCGAGGTAATTGAAAACAGTCGCTCTGTTGCCATATAATGTCTGCAACGGTGGAGCAAGCGCAGTCAAATCCAGCAGTTCGAGTAAGTTCGACTGTTTCTGTAGTGCGATCGCCAAAGGGATATGAGAAACTTGTGACGGGACGATTGATCATTTCTGCTAAATCAGCTTTACTTACCTGAATTTCATCACGTTGCAATATTACTGGCAGGGATGACAAAAATGGATGGGTGACTGTATGGGCGCCAATTTCTATAAGATTTTCTTGGGCTAGTACAGACAACTCTTCAGGTAAAAGAGGGCGGTAATTGTGGCGTGCTATCGGTTTAGCATTAGCCCAGACGAGGATTTCATCTAATATCTTTCGGCGTTCACCTTCTGGCAATGGTAGCAATACTTGCCAGATTGAGTAATAGAAAAACATCCGAGAGCCAGCTTTAGCTTCATGGGCTTTAGATGTGCGATCGCTATGATAATCTTGTTCAGTATAATTTGCTGCTTGATCCAACTCCCAGTGTTCAAGGCTACCACTAATATTCAGAGAAAGTTTATCTGGTAATTTACCAGGTTGCAAAAGTAGCTGTTCTAACTCGTCCCACCAAAATTCACGCTCTTTTCCTATGTAGCCAGTACTTACGAAAACAGTAGCTGGAATGTCATAGCGTTCTAGTATTGGTTTAGCATGATGGAGATTGTCTGCATAACCATCGTCAAAGGTAACAACCACTGCTTGGTGAGGAATATTGCCATCCCGATGTGCTTGCACAAACTGCTTCAAGCTAAGAGGGTGACTATATTTTTGTAACACTTGCATTTGTTCAGCGAAGTGTTGTGGTGTGACGCATAAAGACCAAGGATCTATACCTACTTCAGCAACGCGATGATACATCAAAATCAGCCCTTTGGATGATGCCAATCTTTTCTGAAGTCGTCGAACCGCGTGCTGGAATTTGCTGCTTCCAGGTATCTTCATGGGGTTAACTCAGGTTTCACCGCTCTAACTGTGATAGTCACTTCGTAGGAAGGGTCATGATAATCTAGCTTTTCCTTTTGGATATCTTCAACTGCCAGCCCTTGGAGAAAAGCTGTAGCTGTCAGGACATTTCCGTGGGTTTCAACCTGAATATTTTCCTTCGGGAAAACCTCTTCAAATAGCCGCTGTGCAGATAGGGCTGTAAAATTCCAACACCAGCAATTGTTCCATTCCTCATCTTTTAATGGTGTGATTCCTGGAAATGTGGCAAGAATAACACCTCCTGGCTTCATAATTCGATAGCTTGTTTTGATTGCTAGTCGCACCTCGTAAATCAACTGAAGTGTCTGAACCAGAAGAAAGCAGTCGAATATATCTGATGGAATATGTTCTGCATCCGTTAAATCGGCGATGATTGTGGCATTGGGGTTATCTTCAATATGTAGTACATCGCTTTTAGTAACGCGATCGCCTCCAAATTGCTGAGTATAAAAGCCATCTCCAATTGCTAGTACCCGACCGTGGATATCGTGAGATTGACTAGCTAAAAAATTCTCGATGTAGTAGCGATCGATTGGTTGTCCTCGGTCAAAACCCCAACCTGAACTGATAGGTTTTAAGCTTTGCAGATCACCCAAGCGTACCTTACCTAATGGAGGATGGTGTTTATAAGCTTGCAATTGCGACTTGAGGCGATCGCGAATAGAGACTGGTAATGTATACCGTGCAATTGACTTTAATAGTTTTTGATGCATATTAATGGCTCATAGATTAAGAATAAGGTTCCGTTGTACTTATTCTGCCTCAGATACTTTTGCCTTCTGGTTTTTTTCTTGGTAATCAAAGACACTTATTTGCTGTAAAGATTGACAGGGGCTAGCACCATTTTGCAGATTAATTGGCAAATTATGCCAAGGACAAACAATACAATCATTTCGCAGATAACCAGCCGCTAAATCTGCTCCTTCATGGGGACAATATCTGTCAAATATAACTACTCGTTGTTCGTCTATTTTAGCAACACATAATTTTTGTGATATCGGTCTAATCTCACCTAATTTTAACTCTTGAGAATCTAATATCATCTTGCTCTCACCAACAAATTTATCTGGTAAGTTCTCTACAAAAATCTCTTGTGGAAAAGCCATTGACGTATCATCAAAGTTGGAGACTATTCCTGGAGAAATAATATAATTTTGATTGTTTTCTTTAGAAAGAATCGAGTTGATTTTTTTGGTAATTTTATGAAATTTCCGAACTAAAAATTGAGTCAATCTTTCCTTCAAACCATCATTGGGTTGAGAGTAAATATAGTCATATTTATAAGGTGAATGTGAATCGAGGAATTTTGGCTCATCTAGCGTCATTCGCAAACTAATAACGTGCCGAGTAATATCCGTACTATTAATCTCAGAACTATGTAAATGCTCGCCATGAAAAATCAGTGCATCACCTGGTTCTAATTCAAAGTTAAGTGCAGAGCCAAAGTATTGGTTGCGATTAATCTTACCATTGTTTGTACAAGGAAGAATTTTTCCATATACTTGAGGATATATATTTAATCCATTACCTATTTTGACTTTACTAATAGCAATCCAGACATTAATAGAGTTTGTAGGACATTGATACCAACTATCATGATGCGGCCCGTGGGCTGTAACTTTCCCATTCCAACCAAACGTATTAAATTCATCTTTCTTCTGCACCACAATATCGTAAGGAATATGAAATCGCACGTTAGGATATTCTTCAAAGTAGAAAGCTTTCTCTTGCTGAAAAACTTCCTTGACTAGCTTGCTTGCTACTTTTGGAGCAATGGAACGAACAACTTCATAGGTATTATGAGTAACTGATGGTAATTCATCTAAATTAATAACTTCATGAAAAGCTTCAAAGCCTTTCTTTTTTAATCGCGCGGCTTTTTCTTGGCTTGTAGCTTGACTAATTCCTTTGAGACTAGCTTCTTGCAAACTTTCAAAATAGCCAATACTTTGCAAGCATTGCCGAACAATAATGATTTCACCACATAAAACCCGTTCAGCAATTTTTTCCTGTGGTATTGATTCTGTATGGTTATTAAGGCTGACCCTTGTAACTGTAGAATTTTGCATATTAAACTACCTCATAAAAATGATTGGATTTGAAGAAAAGTTCAGCTATTATGAATGGGCTAAACGCCTCCCTATCGCTAACAGGAGTGGAGCCGGAGACGTTTTGGTTAGCTCCAGTCAGAATCCAGACGCTATGATTAATATCAACAATTACGCTCTATTAAGAAACAAGTTAAGCAAGTCTGACTATAGACTTAAATAATTGTTTAACATTTTCCTTGAAGCCTCTTCTGTTATAGAAATTTTCTGAATAACTTTGGTAGTTAGGGTCAACTTCTATACGCCTAATATATTTGTAATTTTGACTATCACTATGTACTAACGCCAACTTTTGATCACCAGAATTACCAGATACTTTGATAAATTCATCGCGTACTTCTTCTAGCATTTTTTGAGAGCGATCGCAGCATTCTTTTGCCTTTATTCGTGCTTCTTGTGTTAAGCAGTAATCAAAAGCTTTTTGTAATTTTTCATCAGTAAGTTCATCAACCGTGAACATCACAGACCAGCCAATTTTTTCGGCTTGGCGTTTAATTTTAGCTCCTCCTGCTTCTGGATCAATAGAAATAGTAGGAACACCATTCTTCAAAGACAATACCGTTCCATGTAAGCGTGTAGTAATTACCAAATCCATCCGAGCAAGCAGCGATTCCACTTCAGATGGAGTACGCAAATCTGTAGTATTTATATCGAGTCGAGTATCAATTTCTACGACTGCAACTTCCCGCGAAGCTAGAAGTTGGCGAATAGCAGTGTTTGTAATATCTGTCAAACCTTGTTCATAAGGCTCCACCAAACAAACACCTACAACAGGAACTAATTTCCGAGGAGAAATAAAAGTAATATCAGGATTAACACGTACAGAACTATCTCGTTCTAATAGAACATCAAAAGGATTGGACTTATCAAGTGATTCAAGCATTGTCAAATCAAGTCCGATGAGGCGACAGCCAGCAAAATGATTTAAAAACTCTGTTTCTAATCTTCCTTGGGCTAAAAAAGGCCCACAGACAAACACAATCTGTGAATAGTTTTTCGGATCGGCGAATCGCCAGTTAATACCACCAGTAAAAGGAGGAACAACTGCAATATCATAGGATTGACCAGCAGTTTCCAGCCAATCACAAGCTAATTCAGCTGCTAAAATATCGCCGGCTGTAGCATGTCCATCTTCAAAGCTAAACCAACCTGCAACAAGAGTTTTCATGTGTATATTCCTTTATGATTTTGATTACAGATTTGATAATGATTTAAGTGAGTCATAGTCTGTGTTATTTACAATCTAGCTATTGAAATTTATATTGGTGTTTTCCATCTATGTGGTATGAGAACGCTACCAAATCCAGCTTCTTTTGATACAGGGCGACTACGGATTTTTCCTTCTTCAATATCAAAAAAGGTTGCGCCTTTTACATCGTCAACCAATTCTCCATTGCACATCAGTGTCGCATTAATTCTGTAGCGACCAGGTATTAATAAAAGTTCATCAATTTCACAAATAAACTTTGCCTCTTTCTCTGGATTTGTCATATCTTCTTGAGAATACGTAGCAGAGTCAAAATATGTCACTGGTTGACCATATTGGTCATAGATTGTAAAAGAACAAGACAATCCAGTGCGAATTTCAGTTGTATAAAAAATAAAAATAGCAGAATAACCCGTTGTTAAAGTAACTGATGAATAACTGCCACCAGTGTAAATTTCTATGTGAGCAAGTCGTGCTGGCCCCTTACCGTTACGATCTGTTCGTTCTAAGAGATTCTGTGATGATGCTTTTTCTAAATTTCTGAGGTAAGTCCCTACTGCTTTATCTGTCGTATCATCAGCTAACACCATTCCTTGCCCCAGCAAAATGCTACGACTGCAAAATGTCTGAACTACTCCTAAGTTGTGACTAACAAATAATATTGTTCGCCCTTCGTTTTTTGAGACATCCTCCATTTTTCCCAAACACTTTTTCTGAAACTGTACATCACCTACTGCCAGCACTTCATCTACAATCAAAATCTCCGGTTCTAAATGCGCTGCAACCGCGAAGGCCAACCTGACATACATTCCCGATGAATACCGTTTCACAGGCGTATCTAAAAATTTCTCCACCTCTGCAAACGCTACAATTTCATCAAACTTATATTGAATCTCTACCTTACTCATGCCTAAAATAGCACCATTAAGATAGATATTTTCTCTACCAGTCAACTCTGGGTGAAACCCTGTACCCACCTCCAGCAAACTAGCAACTCTTCCCTTAATTTTGATTCTTCCTTTTGTAGGTTCTGTAATTCGGCTGAGAATTTTCAAAAGTGTAGATTTACCTGCACCATTGCGACCAATAATTCCAACCCTTTCCCCCTGCTTAATTTCAAAAGACACATCTTTCAATGCCCAAAAATCATCCTGGAAATTTTGAATGTTAGATTTTCTATTTTGGAATGGTTTAAATAAACTTTTAGTCCCATTGGTAATGACATCGCGTAGTGAATTATAGTTATCTTGTTGCTGATGTCCGATAATATATTTTTTGCCCAGGTTCTCAACTCTAATCACAGTGTCAGACATTAGCTCTTTATTTTATGACAATGGTATTGTGCTGATTTAATTTAATTTAATGCAAGAATGTTGTAGCGATCGCTCTTTAAAGTAGATTTAAAATTAATTCCTTTAAATAATATCTGCAAATGCTTTTTCTGTCTTCCGAAAATACCAAATACCGCTGAACAATAATAACAATACTAGTGCCAAAGATAGTACAAGCTCCGGCAAAGGTAACTTTGATTCACCCCCCAAAATTGCCCAACGAAAGCCATCAATTACTCCTACTATTGGGTTTAAAGAATATAGCAATTGCCACTTTTGGGGCACAATGCTACTGCTAAATCCCACAGGTGAGATATACAGACCAAACTGCACAATAAACGGCACAATATAACGGAAATCGCGATACTTGACATTTAAAGAAGCAAACCATAATCCCACACCCATTGAAGCCGCAAAGGCAATAGCAATAAACAGTGGTAATGTCAGAATCCGCCAACTAGGAACAAAGTTATACCAAGCCATTAGCCCCAATAAAATCATTCCCGAAATTAGGAAATCTACGAAGCTAACTACCACTGCACTTGTGGGTACAATTAAGCGAGGAAAGTACACCTTTGAGATTAAATTGGCATTGCTAATCAAACTATTGCTGCACTCTGAGAGGGAATTGGCAAAGAATTGCCAGGGTAACATCGCTGAAAATACTAAAATTGGATAAGGCGCACCCTCTGAAGGCAACTTCGCCAATTGTCCAAATACAACTGTAAAAACTACCATTGTCAAAAACGGACGAATCAGTGCCCAAGAAATACCGATCGCAGTTTGCTTGTACCGCACTAAAATGTCACGCCAAGCAAGAAAATAAAATAATTCTCTATAGCGCCATAAATCTTTCCAATACTGTTGCTCTGTGCGTCCGGCTTCAATCACTAACTCCTGTTGGGAGACAATTTTTGGACTATTCATAGTTCTTGATTGAAGATTAATATCTTTATTGAAGAAGAATTCAGAAGTCAGAATGGGCTAAACGCCCCGCTACCGCTAACAGGAGTCAGCAATCTTGACGCGACTCGAAAATACTCGCTACCGCTGCGCTATCCACCAGTCATACAGAATACCCAACTGAATTCTGACTCCTGACTCCTGAATTCTGTTTGATAAAATGGCACTAAATAACACTTAACTCACAAACTGAAAACCTTTAAGACCTTGATAACCAACCTGTCTGGCGCTCTTACGCGTAAACTCCCCAACGGAAGGATTTCCTAGAGAATCAATCACTCCTGTGACTTGCTGCCATAGTTCTTGTGGCGCTACTGAAATTTCATAACTACGATCGCCACACTTACGAATGTGATACCAAGTTGTTTGCTGACATTCTTCACACCAAAAAGCTTCTAACCATTCCCCTTCTATAAGTACTGTGGATTGGTTTGCTACTAACATCAAAGCATTCCGCCGACTCATGCCTCGTTGCTGTAATTGACCTGCTTGGTCAGCAAACATTTTATATTTTTGACTGACGCTATCGATATAGCAGCCATGAATGGGACAATAAATAGCCCGTCGTTTAGAACGTTTCCGATTTCGGTCACACCTTCTCTGCAATTTAACCTCCTGTATAGACAAAAACTATGAGCAAGGAAGGCTATGTAGGAGGGACTGAGATCAATAAGACCATCGAAGTCCAACTCCTAAAAAGTAGAGGAACAATATTCAATTAACCTCGACATTCTTACTTACTTTACATCGCTTTGAGACACAGTTATTCTCTCATCAGAGAATAGTGCCTGTTGTAAAACATGCAAGTATTGTTGAGAGATAACTTTAGGCGTGAAGTGCGATCGCAAATATTGGCGACCGGCTTTGCCCATCTGCTCTCCTATTTGTGGATCTCGATTGAGAAAGCGAATAAATTGCGCTAAACCTTGGCTATCTCCATTGTCAAATGTCCCGCCACAGTTAGCTTCAATCATCAGTTCTCTAAGATATGAAGTCTCGGAGCAAATGACTGCTATTGGTCGCCCAGAGGCTAAAGCTGAATATAGTTTGCTGGGAACAACTAAACCCTCTGTAGTTGCATCTACACTCACTAGTGATAGATCGCAAGCTGTTAAGGAATAAGGAAGCACTTGCTTATCTTGATAAGGTAGAAATGTAAAATTCTTTAGCCCTAACCGATCCACTTCCATGATTAATTCATCGCGTTTGGCACCACCACCAATGCAAACAAACTGAATTGGCTCATCTTGTAATTGCTTTGCAGCTTCTAATATGGTGTCAATGTCATGACAACGACCCATATTGCCAGAATAGAGTACGGTAAATTTGTTAACTAAGTTATATTTCCAAGCAAACCAGTTTTCTCGCTTAAGAATCGGTACGATCGCTTCTGGGTTAGCCCAACTGTGAATTACAGAGATTTTCTCAGCGACTTCAGGACAATGCGCTACTACCTGTTGTTTCATCGCAGGACTCAGTACTATAATCCCCTTGGCGTTTAACCAAACCTGTTTGTTGATTGCACGCCACAAGCGCACTAGCCAGTTACGCTTTGGAATTACGCCTAATGCGATCGCAATATCAGGGTATAAGTCATATAGTACGCAGACATATGGCAACCGGAACAATATATGAGCCAGATATCCAATCACTGGCAAAAATGGTGGAGCTGTAGTTAGTAACAATATATTGTTGCGACGCCAAGCTTTAAGCAGATAGAGCGTAGCACGTAAGGTATATAAAACTCCATTAACAGCTTTACCACGAATCCTTCCCGGCCAAAGTTGAGCAGTACGCGATCGCTGAATTCGGATTTGATCAGCCCATTCCACTGCTGGGGCTGTATCAGAACGAAATGCATATCCTGGCTGACTTGTAAAAACTTCAACATTCACCCCTTGCTTCCCTAACTGTTTTACTAGTTCTTCAATCAATTGCCCTGTAGCAGCATAATCTGGAGGAAAAAATTGGGTGATTACAGACAATTTAATTGATTGTTGAGTTTTTGCAGAAGGTTGATTTTTGGCATTGAACTGATTATAAATGGATTGCAAAAAATTTTTATTAATCCATTGATTAAGTCTCATAGGCTATATCCTAAGTCTTTATTGATAAACTTATTTAAATACGTCACTGGAAGAAGTTAAGCCATTACCTAGCTTCCAATTAGTATTTTAGTTAGTCAGATTATAGAGCTTAATAGTCGTTTGTAAAAGACTTCTAAAGCTTATACACTATGCATACTATTCTATAAGTTAGTAAAGCTAACTCATAAAATATTTATCCTTACTAGCTTGTATCTATACTTATCTATATACAGCAAAATAACACGCTTAGGATAAATTAACCACCACAAACTATTTGAGAGTAGAGATATTATTTTGCTGTAGTAAGCATTTCTATTAGGTTACTACGGTACTTGCTTAAACTTCCAAAAACTTCTTTTTTGTTATTAGTCTGTATTTACTCAGTTACATAGACTGAATACATAATACTAAAGCAGTCACTGTTGTTTGCATAGGACTCTATTTAAGTTTTGTTGTGAGCAATGTTTTTTATTTTTGGTAATTATCAATAGAGTTTTTATTCTCTACCTTTTGTTAGATGTAATATTCGATTTTTACAATATCACGTTTCAATATCAAATCAACTCCTTTATTAAAAATTTATATTCCCAAAACATATCTAATTTAAATCTTTATACAATTAATATTTTTTCGACTATCAGGACTTAAATCTTGAAAGATGATCGCAGATGCCTTTCGCTTACGTGTATAGTTTATATCTATTTCCCGATTTTATTTTCTTATTCATTGCCCGTACTTGCACTGAATTGAAGTCTAAATTACTTTGATTAGAAGATGATTGCGTGAGTATAATTCGTGCTTTTAAGCACAAAAATGTATTTACTTATACTGAAAAGCATTTTTTTGCATCATTAAGTATCGTATTTTTTATACAAATAAATATTCTCTTTAGACTAAATCAGAAATGTCAAGAATTACGTAAGATTCTTTGTAAACGTGAATTGATTGTAGTCCCCTAATAGTGATAACTTAGCCATAAGTTATGCTCAAAGCTAGTATTCTTGCAATACCGACTCTATCAATGTCTACAACGAGCTACATTAACACAAATACCCCTCTAATACACGGCAAACACATCTAAATTATTCTTGATCACAACCAAGGTTAAAAACCAACGAAAAAATCAGCATTTATAGTTTGATTGACTTTCCAAGACCCAATGGGATGTCTACGACAATCTACGCCTACGCTAAAGTTTTTGTCAATAAGTCTGGATTAATGAGACTATATTTTAGGTTTATTGACAATATATTATTCTTATTGACATGATGCGGTTGTCCTGAACTACAGTAATTGCTGAAATCCCTTTACCGTATGCATTTCCCACTTACGGATAAGTCTATTTAATCCTGTCCAGTGTATTATCAAACATAAAATAGATGATGGAGAATTCTTCTTCCCAATCCTCCAGTTTTGATCACAGTAATAATCCCGTACCTCCATTTCCCCAAAACCAACTTGTGTCCTGGGCTGAGGAAAAAGGAGACGACAGAAGCTTTCAAGAATTTTTAAGTGTTTTACAAAGACGAGCGCTAGTCATGGCTAGTGTAACAATTGCCATGATGACAATTGTAGTGATTACCTT
>JBGTMK010000644.1:0-3316 GCA_041743605.1 Nostoc sp. | reverse complement strand
ACTGCACTTACAATATTTAATTGTACGTGCATCAATTCCTGTGCTTGCATTGCTTAATGTTAAGGTATTTGTCTGATTCGTAGATTGATTCAACAATCGCTAATAATTTTTGCTTACCGCAACTTATTGAGCGGATACAATGAATTCGCAAAATGAACTCCTAAAACAGCAGTTGATAGAAGCGATTTCTTGTCAAAATCTGCAAGAAATTCAAAAAATATTAACCTTAGCACAATTAGAGGATGAGACAATAATCCTCAAAGAAGCTCTTGTGCAAGTAGAGTATGCAAATTTTGTTTGGTTCTTGCAAGAATACGTAGGTAAGGAAAGTTATCAACAAGCCGTAAAAGATGTATCGACAAGCATGACTCAAAAACTAGTTGAAGGAGGTTTTAAGCCAGGGGTTGATTTCAACTTACACCCAGATGGGAGGATGTTGGCATCAAAAGAAGCAAATGAATATTTAGAAAATTATCATTCTAAACAACTCGAAAATAGCCAAATTTCTGTTGTAGCTCATGCACTACCAGAGCCATTTCCAATTCGCAATTACCAATTCGCAATTCGCAATTAACACCCCACGCATGAATGCAGGGGCTTGAATATTGATGCTATGTGTGTTGTTTTTTTCATAATTGAAATTAGGGGCTTTGACTCCAAGGTAAATCAATTATCAATTACGTCCGCAATTGCGAACTGCGAACTGCGAATTGCGAATTGTTCGGTCAATGCAGATGTTAGAAAAAGCTTTAGGTGTGCGATTTTTTGAGAATCTTGAGAGAGTGGCAGCTAAACGTTTAGCCACAATGGATGATGCAACAGCTAGTAGTCTGCCAACCCAAAAATGCTGCGTGATGGCTGGGGAAAGGGGAAGAGGTAAGGGGTAAGGGATTTGAAACCTTTCCCCCTTCCCCTTTACCCTTTACCCCGCCAAGTTCACTTGGCGAACTACTAGTATCTATGGTCTATGGCTGATGCAAGGGATCGGTGGTCGTCATCCATTGCTGGAAAAAGATTTTTGTGATTGGTTCATGATTGAGATTTGTGGTGAGCGATTGTCAGCCTTAGCATCAGCCGAGATTCAAGGTTTGGAGTTTAATGGCTTAGTGGTATTTGAAGATTTGTTGATGGCACTGGGCAAAGCAAATGTATCGATAGTGAAAGAGAGCGACCTAACTCTTGAAAATTTGCGGTTACTAGTACAGGTCGGCGGAAATAAACAGACCATATTGGTGGGAGAATAAATAATCAGGATAAAAGCCGTTTGGTAGGGACAGATGGAGGAATCAAGGTGTGGCTAGATTAGCTCCTAAAATATTAAATTTAAGTGATGAAGAGCGTGAGCAACTGCAAAACTTGATAAACAGGCACAACACGCCGCAACAGATAGCGATACGAGCCAAAATAATTCTCATGGCATCTGAGGGTCAAAACCATCGACAAATAGCCCGAAATTTAGATATTAATAGGCAGATGGCTCGTTTATGGCGAAACCGATGGTTAGAAACCGAGGGTCAAGAATTATCGGTTTTTCAAAAATTACAAGATCAAGAGCGTGTTGGCACACCAGTAAAATTTAGTATGGAACAAGTAATCGAATTATTTGCATTGGCCTGTTCTCCACCTGAAGATTACGGACGGTCAATAAGTCATTGGACAGCGAGAGAACTAGCAAACGAAATTATGAAACAAGGTATTATTGAAAGCATATCTGTTCGCCATATTGGAAGATTGCTTGAAGAAGCAGAACTTAAACCCCACCAGAGTCGCTACTGGTTAACCCCCCCCTGTGGACGAAGAATTTGATGCCAAAGTGGAAGATATAACTGGTTTATATATCAGCGCCATTGAGCGTCATATAAAGGGGGAGCGCACAATATCCATTGATGAAATGACAGGTATTCAAGCCACTGAACGTTTAGAAAAGGATTTGCCAATGCGACCAGGCAAAGTCGAAAGAAGAGAATTTGAGTACATCCGTCACGGTACACAAAGCTTAATTGCCAGTTTCGATGTTGCTACTGGTCAAATTGTCCAGCCGACTTGTTCAGATACAAGAACAGAAGTTGATTTTACCCTTCATGTTCGCCGAACAATTGAAACTGACCCAGATGCCAAAAAATGGCATCTGATTATGGATTGTCTGAACACTCATCAGTCTGAATCCCTGGTTCGTTTAGTTGCACAAATGGAAGGCTTGGATATTGATCTGGGCATTAAGGGAGAAAGTGGCATCCTCAAATCAATGAAATCCCGCATGACTTTTTTGCGTGACCCAGCACACCGAATTGTGTTGCATTACACTCCTAAACATTCTTCATGGCTCAATCAAATTGAGATTTGGTTCAGTATTTTGGTTCGCAAGTTACTCAGAAGAGCCAGTTTCGTCAGTCAGGATGATTTGAAAAATCGAATCCTCAAGTTTATCGACTACTTTAACCAAACAATGGCTAAACCTTTTAAGTGGACATATAAGGGCAAAGTTTTGGCTATTTAATGGTCTGCTTATTTCCGCCGCACTGTACTAGTATAAAGGACACTAATTTATATAAATGCTTTGTCACAGCAGACAATTGCATATTATATTTTAGTGTGTATGTACTATATTAATGGCTCATTAATACTTATCTTTGAATATTTTGTCGTAACGATAGCACGAAACATTTTCGTCCAAACCAATGTCCACTTCCCAAACTCCTACCCAGCAAGAAGTTAACGCTAATCCCCAGCATGAAATAATCACTGGAGTAATAGAACGTTTGACCTTCCACTCAGAGGAGTCGGGGTATACAGTGGCGCGTTTGGTACGCCCCAGATTTAGAGATTTAACCACAATCGTCGGTAGTTTTGCCAACATTCAGCCAGGGCAGACACTTCAACTAACAGGCTTTTGGCGAGAGCATCCCCAGTTTGGGCCACAATTCCAAGTCACCAATTATAAAGAAACCAAACCAGCAACACTCACCGGAATTGAGAAATACTTGGGTAGTGGACTAATCAAAGGAGTTGGCCCAGTCACAGCCAAGCGTATCGTTGCTCACTTCGGTTTGGAAACACTCGACATCATCGAAAACCAAATTGAGCGATTGATTGAAGTCCAGGGTATTGCCAAAAAGCGGATCACTCTGATCAAAAACGCTTGGGCTTCCCAGAAAGCGATTAAAGAAGTGATGGTATTTCTGCAAAGCCACGGCGTTTCAACAACTTATGCTGTGAAGATATACAAGCAATACCAGGACAAAGCTATTGATACAGTTACGCATAATCCATATCAGTTAGCTAGTGATATCTACGGTATAGGTTTTCTTACAGCTGA
>JBGTMK010000643.1:0-16247 GCA_041743605.1 Nostoc sp. | reverse complement strand
ATCAAGGGAGTTTTCCAGCGAATTTTGGTTGTGATTGTGGGTGTTATTGCAGTAGCAGTATTTTTCCTTTGGCCTGTTTTATCTAACTCCCCAGTGGATTATGCTGATATTGAAAACCACTTTAAATATGGTTCAATCGGCAGCGAACCTATCAATGGCATCCCTTACTGGATTTGGAAAGTTTTACCAGAATTATTCCCAGATAAATTACCCGGACAAGGTTATAATTCTTTGGGATTTATCAAAGAACCTGACAAAGATTTACCTGTAGGTTTTTCGCAACGAAGAGTCTTTATTGATCGAGTTGGGTTGAATTGTGCTGTATGTCATACAGGAACACTGCGAAATACCCCTAATAGTGAACATCAAGTCATGACTACGATGCCTGCTAATGTACTGAATTTGCAGGGATATATCAAATTTTTATCAGCAGTTGGTGTGGATGAGCGCTTTACTGCTAACCGGATGTTACCAGAAATTGAAAAAATTAGTGGTGGTCTTAATCCCATTGAAAAATTACTTTATCGCTTCATTGCAATTCCCCAAACTAGAGATGCACTAATTAATCAGGCATATCGACTTAAGTTTGTGGAAGAACAACCAGATTGGGGACCAGGAAGAGTAGATACTTTTAATCCTTATAAAGCAATTCAATTCCATTTTCCAATGGATAAGTTGCGTGAAGATGAACTAATTGGTACTTCTGATTTTCCCTCAATTTGGAATCAAAAACCCCGCGAGGGATTGCAGTTACATTGGGATGGTAATAACACATCTGTTGATGAACGTAATAAGAGTGCAGCGTTAGGAACTGGAGTCACACCCACAACAATTGATTTGCCTCGAATTCAGAGAGTTGCTGATTGGCTGTGGGAGCTACCACCACCCAAATATCCTTATGAAGTTAACGAAACTTTAGCGGCCACAGGAAAACCACTTTTTGAAAGTAATTGCGCTAGTTGTCACGCTTTTGGTGGTGCGTATACAGGCAAAGTTGTACCAATTCAAGAAATTGGTACAGACCCTCATCGCCTAGATTCATTTACTTATGAAACCATCTCTAACCAAAATACGCTGTATGCAGGTTATCCGTGGCGCTTTAAGAATTTTCGCAAGACTAATGGCTATGCGAATATGCCTCTTGATGGTGTTTGGTTACGCGGCCCTTATTTGCACAATGGTTCAGTCCCTACCTTACGGGATTTACTAGAAAAACCAGAGAACAGACCACAAGAATTTTATCGGGGCTACGACGTTATCGATAGAGAAAAAGTTGGTTTTGTCTCTGATGTAGCCCAAGAAAATGGTAAAAATTACTTCAAGTTTGATACAAAACTTGATGGTAACAGTAATAGCGGTCACTTATACGGCGTTGATCTTTCCCCAGAAGAGAAAGATGCGATCGTTGAGTACATGAAGAAACTTTGAAAAATATTTTAGCGAGAAAAAACCTAAGTTTATGGCAATACTTAAGTCAAAATTAGGGAAAATAATCACCTCAATTTCTGTAGTTATTATCCTTCTTTTTGGGGTTGTGGGTTATGTGGGATGGTACAACCTTTTCCGCGAAGTTCCTAGCGAAGTTTATGAGTTACCGGAGGATCATTTTAAATATGGTTCTATTGGTACAGAACAAGCGCAAGGTGTACCGTATTGGATTTGGTTAGTATTACCACGCATATTTCCCGATAAGCTACCAGGACCAGGCGGTTATACTTCTTTGGGAATTACCTGGGAAGAAGGTAAAGAGCTACCAGTCGGTTTTTCTAAAAAAACAATTGGGTTTCCGAGAGTTGGGATAACTTGCGCTGTTTGTCATCATGCTACTTATCGAGAAAATCTCAAAGATAAGCCAACAATTATTGCAGCTGGGCCTGCTAATAGATTTGATTCGCAAGGCTATATCCGCTTTCTCGGTAACGCTGCTAGTGACCCCAGATTTGAACCGGATTATATACTTGATGAAATCAAATATAGTCATGAGTTTAGCTGGTTAGAAAACCTGCTTTATCGTTTTATAATTATTCCGCAAACAAAAAAAGGGCTGCTACAACAAAGTGCAGACTTTGCTTGGACTGATTCTCGTCCTAATTGGGGCCCAGGTAGAATTGACCCGTTTAATCCTGTGAAGTTTACTACTTTAAAGTTGCCTAAAGATGACACCATTGGTAACTCAGATATGATGCCTCTGTGGAATCAAAAGCAACACCAAAACTTTGCCCTGCATTGGGATGGTTTAGAAACTTCGCTGCGAGAAACGATCCAGACTGGGGCGATTGGTGACGGTGCAACTAAAGACTCTCTACCAGTAGAGGATCTGCTACGAGTAGAAGATTATATTTCGGAATTACCGCCTCCTAAATATCCGTTTGCAGTTGATGAGCAACTAGCTACACAAGGAAAAGCAATTTTTAATAATACTTGTGCGTCTTGTCATGCATTTGGCGGCGAAAGGACTGGTAAGGTGATTCCTGTTGAAGAAGTGGGAACTGACCGCCACCGTCTAGATATGTGGACGCAGCAAGCAGCAGATACTTACAACAAATTTGGCGATGGTTATTCTTGGGACTTCAACCAGTTGCGGAAGACCAATGGTTATGTTTCTGTCTCTCTTGATGGCCTTTGGTTAAGAGCGCCTTATCTTCATAACGGTTCGGTGCCATCCCTACAAGACTTGTTAGAAAAACCGGAGAATCGTCCCCAATCTTTTTATCGAGGATTTGATGTCTTTGACCAAAACAAAGTTGGCTTTATTTCCGAAGGAGAAGAAGCGCAACGTGTAGGTTTTAAATATGACATTAGTGTTCCTGGTAATAGTAACCAAGGACATATCTATGGCACTGATTTACCTGTCAAAGATAAACAAGCATTAGTCGAATACTTAAAAACTTTGTAGCCAAGTTATGAACAAATATGCTGTTTGGTTCCGGGCGATCGTCTGGTTAGGTGTTATCCAAAACTGCGTGATGGGTATACCCGCTATCTTTGCACCGAATTGGTTGCTAGAATTACTCCACCAAAGACCTACCGAAGATCCAGTATGGACTTCGTTTGCTGGCTTGCTAGTGGTTCTGCTGTCGCTGTTCTACATTCCGGGAGGAAATGACCCGTACCGCTACACATCTAATGCTGTGTTAGCAATCTTTGCGCGATCGCAAGGAGTCATTTTCTTTTTCTTTATTTACCCCAATGTTTATCCCGTCTTCGGGATTATCGATTTGGTGTTTTTCTTGTTCCAAGCACCACTGTTGATACTGACTATGCTCAACAAACCTCAAGCTTCTACCCCGGACAATGACGATAAATCATTACAAAGACGCGATAAATCGCCGTCTCTACAATAATTAGTCTTTCGTCTTGACCAAAGAATTGGGTCTGAATCCTAAGGCTTCACGCAATGCTTTAAAGTAATGAGTAAGGAGTAATGAGTTTCATAGTGGATGAAAAATGGGTATTTACTCATTACTTATTACTTATTACTCATTACTCCAGAATCACCCTTCTTTTTGATTCGGCAAAACACCCTCAAGCATAGACTCTAATTCTTTATTTAACCGACCAGATTTGACAAATTCTGCATAAGTATCTGCCTCAATTGCCAGCAGTTCTCCTCGAAATTGTTCTGTTGTAAAGCTCTGAAGATTGGGATATTCACCCTGTAATTTGTCAATTTCTATCCGTAAATCTGCAAGTTCACCTTTGATTAGTGTCTCTTGATAACGGCGAAATTCTGGGTCGATACCAGGGCGTTTGTCTGCCTGGAGATGTTCTATAACGCGTTCTAAGGCAACATGACGGGCAACGAATTCTAAATATTGCTCACGTAAGGGTGCATCACCTAGCAAATTGAGTTTCTCTAGCAATGGTTTGATGGTTAATCCTTGGACAAGTAGAGTAAATAAAACTACTCCAAATACCGTTGCAATGATTTTTTCTCGCTCTGGTAATGTTACTGGTACACTCAATGCCAAGGCAATGGAGACGGAACCACGTAACCCACCCCACCAGAGGATAGTTTGTTCTGGTAAAGAAATGTCCGATTTGGTAATGCTAGTACTAAATCTGGTGAGAATCAAAATAGCAACTGCTCGCATCAAAATCATTGCTCCCACTGTCACCATTATGATTTGCAGGTTTTCGCCTAAACTAGCAAAGCGTATTTGGTCGCCAATTAGCAAGAAGACAATCGAGTTAACAAAGAACGCCAAAAATTCCCAAAATTCGGAGACAATAATCCGAGTGCGGGGATTCATGCCGATACGAGAGCCAAAGTTGCCCAATATTAAACCTGTGGTGACAACTCCAATTACCCCAGAACCACCCAAGTCTTCGATAATTAGGTAAGTGCCGTAGGCGGAAACTAGGGTTAAGGATTGCTCGACTAAAGGCAAATCGAAGCGCTGGGTGAGGTAGGAAATCCCGAATCCAATGAAAGCCCCCACCCCTATACCAATGCCAACAACTGTAAATAGCTGCAATACAATGGGCTGGAATTCCAATTCCACAGTTCCCAAAGATAAGGCCACCAAAAAACTAAAGGCAACTACAGCCATACCATCATTGAATAGGCTTTCGCCTTCCATTAAGGTGGTAAGACGACTACCTACACCGAGTTGACGGAACAAAGCGGTGACAGAAACCGGATCAGTAGCAGCAAGGCTGGCGGCGATGAGTAAAGCTGTAGTTAGGGAAATACCAACGAATTGATTGAGAGCGATCGCTACCCCGGCGATCGCAATTACCACCCCGAACACTGCATACAGGCAAATTGGTACTAAATCCCGCTTCAGTTCTGACCATTTCAAATTCCATGCGGCTTCAAATAGCAGCGGTGGTAGAAAAATGAACAAAATTAATTCCGGGGAAAGGGTTACTAAACGGACATCCACCAACGCCAAACCTAACCCGACAATCACCAGTAGTAAGGTGTAAGGGATATTGCGAAACCAGCTAAATATCTGCGGTAGTGTCGCCACACCTAAAGATACCGAAAGTACCAGTAGAAACTGCTTGAGATTGTTTGTAATGACTTCTTCGGCGATCGCGGATTCAAGTACCATAAGTAAATTCCTGGTATAATTTTGCATTGATCGAAACAGAATTCAGAATAAAGTCATGAATTCTGTATGTCTGGCGGAATTCAACATGACTATTTTCAGATGACACTAGTTCAATGTAAGACTTTAATTAACAGAGAATGAAAATTTTACAGTTAACCGAACATTTAGGAGGAAGGTCTTGGGTAATAACATTCGAGACCGCTTTAAAAATTTCCGCCGCCGGGGTTCTCACCCGGAACAACTACAACAACTACAAACAGACTTGCTGGCAGAATCGACTCTAGATTCAGCTTACATAATTTTAATTATTAGCTCCTGTGCGATCGCTACTTTAGGTTTATTGTCTAACAGTGCGGCCGTGATTATTGGCGCGATGATTATTGCCCCTCTGATGTTGCCGATTCGCGGATTAGCTTTTGATGCTTTGCAAGCAGATATTACCTTATTTCGTAAGGGGTTAATTGCTGTAACAGTGGGTACTATATTAGCGGTAGCGATCGCCTGGACTCTGGGTTGGCTGGTAGGGTTGCCCAGCTACGGTAGCGAAATCCTGGCTAGATCAAGACCAACATTATTAGATTTGGGAATTGCGGTAGCGGCTGGCGGTATCAGTGGCTACGCCAAAGTTGAGACGAAAATCTCTACTAGTTTAGCGGGAACTGCGATCGCTGTTGCCCTCATGCCTCCCATCTGTGTCATTGGCTTAGGCTTGGCACAGGGAAATTGGTCACTCAGTTTCGGGGCAACCCTACTTTATCTCACCAACTTGTTAGGTATCGCCCTCTCCTGTATGGTGACATTCGTGGTAGTCGGTTACACTTCAATGGCGCGGGCCCGTCAACCCCTAATTTGGACTATGGCTTTGACGGCTATTTTGGTAATTCCCTTGGGAGTAAGTTTTGCCAGACTTGTACGACAGACACAACTAGAAAATAGTCTACGACGAGCATTATTAAACCGAACTGTCACTTTTGGACGCTTGCAGTTGCTCAACAGCAATACCAACTGGTTGGCAAATCCGCCAGAAGTCCGTTTGAGTGTCCGGGCAAGGGAACCTGTCACACCTCGGCAAGTAGAATTATTAGAAGAATTTATCGAACGAGAGATGGGGCAACCATTCACTCTCATTTTTGAAGTTGGTCAAGTAGAGGAAATTCGCCGTTCTGAACCCACACCCTGAACTTGCTAATGTAAAGTCAAGATAACTTTCCAGAATGCAATAGTGGATGTAACTCAATTAATCAAAGTTTCAATTATTCTCTTGCTGGTTGCTACAGGTGTAGCTTTGCTGTCCCGGCGGCTGCGAATCCCTTATGTCACAGGTTTAGTATTAGCAGGTTTGCCAATCACTGAGTTATTATCTCGGCCCATTGGTTTAAATCCAACCCTTGTATTGAATCTTTTCTTACCAATTCTCATCTTTGAAGCTGGGATTAATACAGATGTTAGTCGCCTACGCAGCACCTTTAAACCAATTGCCCTACTAGCTGGGCCTGGGGCTATACTTTCTGGCGCGATTATTGCCGTTCTGTTGAAATTTGGGCTGGGACTGGATTGGATACCTGCGTTATTTGTCGGAGTAATTCTGGCAAACACTGATACAGTTTCCATGATTGCTGTATTTAAGGATATACCAGTCCCCTCCCGGCTTTCTACCATCGTTGAAGGAGAAACCCTATTCAATGATGCAGCTGCCCTAGTTTCCTTCAACCTAATTTTGCAAGTATATTCAACAGGCTCACTCACATTTTTAGAGGGAATCCAACAATTACTATTTATCTCTCTAGGGGGATGCGTTGTGGGGTTAGTCTTGGGCTACTTGAGTATACCTATATTCGCCCGTTTAGATGATGCCCTTAGTAGTCTTTTGTTGACAGTTGCAGTTGCATTAGGAACTTTTCAGGCTGGGCAATTTCTCGGTGTATCGGGTGCTGTGGCCGTAGTTGTTGCGGGATTAATTTTCGGGAATTTAGGACTTTATCAGAATACTTCTGCTTCTAGTCGCATCACCTTGTTAAGTTTCTGGGAATATGCCAGTTTTACTGTCAACACCTTTATTTTTTTGTTGATTGGTGTAGAAATAGACCTAGTAACTCTCTGGAGAACTTTACCTGCAATTATATTTACAGTTTTGGCTTATCAAATTGGGCGCGTTCTTACAGTCTATCCTCTACTAGCAGGAATTCGTTTGATTGACCGTCCAATTCCATTGCGCTGGCAACATCTACTCTTTTTAGGTAACATCAAAGGTTCGCTCTCAATGGCTCTGGCGTTGAGTTTACCTCCAACACTACCAGGGCGAGATGTCCTCATCGCTTTAGTTTTTGGTAGTGTGCTGGTGTCGTTAGTTGGACAAGGTTTAAGTTTGCCTTGGGTGGTAAAACGCTTAAAATTATCTAAATTTTCAGAAGCTCAACAACAGGTTGAAGAATTGCAAGCCCAGTTAATCACAGGTAAAGCAGCACAAGATGAATTAGATAGTTTGTTGAAATCAGGGGTGTTACCAAAAGCTGTTTATGAAGAGATGCGTTCAGCTTATCAGGTGCGAATTGCCAGTGCAGAAAAGACGCTGCGGGAACTATATAATCGTCGCCCTGATGAGGTGGAAGGTAGAAGTGGCAAGAGCAGTAAACTTGAAGCTATTCGCCGCCGTTTACTCTTAGCAGAAAAAGGAGCGCTCAATGAGGCAATGCGGAAGCGAATTCTCTCAGAAGAAATTGTGCGTGGGCGGATACAAGCTCTTGATGAACAATTGTTGAAATTAGAGGATGATTAGGGATTGGGATGGTTTGAGTTTTGTGAGGTTAAGACAAGAGACGCTATGAATCGCCGTTTCTACAATAATCAGTATTTCGTAGAGACTAGGAATGAGGAAACTTAATTACGAATTATTTTAAAGGCGATCGCTTATAGTTATTTTGGCTTTTAATTACCCTACCAGGACTGATAAAGGAGATCCCTTGTTGAAAGTCAGTACCAATCATCACTGCCTCTACTATCGGTTCGGATATTTCTGTTTGGGCTACCCACTCGACAATAAAGTTTGCGCCTAAACCTCCACTGGTGTTATTTCTATTCACAAAAAAAGCTGTAGAAGCTAGTGGATCAATTTGAATCGGGCGCTCCAAATACTGTTTCACTAATTTACCATCTGAGTTGTAGTAGCGCACAGAAGTAATAATAATCGGATTGGTCAAATCTGTATTCCGAATACTGAGTGTAACTGCTAACTCAAAAATCTCCTGGCGATTGTGATGGTAGATATGAGAATAGACGGGAACATAAACAGTTTGACCGTTTGCTATTTTAAAATTCTTATCCAGAGTCACTATTTTTTGAAATGGGGTTATCTCAATGGCATCGGGTTGTAACTTGGGTGGAATATTTGTTGATTGACAAGATGCCAGAAAAATAACAGCGATCGCTAAATAAGTATGTGGATACGGCTTCATCAAAACTATTTACACCCATTTTTTATAAATGTGTAGCTAATTCCACTTACAGCACTTTTCATGTATTTGAACCACATCTGTTGTAGGGGCACAGAATTGGTGTGCCCCTACCGCGTGGTCTATTTACCTGAAAATAGCTGTAAGTAAGTCGGTGAGAAAAATTCAATGTATATGAAGAAATATAAATTAATAGGGTGTGTTATGCCGTAGGCTAACGCACCTGGGATTGTTGACGGTGTGGCGCTTGGCGACAACACACCCTACATTAAAATTCCTTAACATAGCTGGAAATATTAGCACCGACTTACTTAATCAAGAGTTTACGTAGGGACTGCAACTAACATTTTTGTTCGATAAAGTCAATGACTTGATGTAAACATCCGGGTTTAGTCACAATCAGCACAGTTGAATGAGGTTCCAGTATTGTACTGCCGTTAGGAATCATCAAATCTTCGTGAGGATGGGATTGATAACCAATAATTAGCGAACCACTAGGAAATTGGGAATCCTGAGCAATTTCGGCAACGCTACGGCCAGCAACATAGCAATTGTTGGGGATGGAAAGCTTCAGAACCTCAATCTGTCCCTGCTCAAAATGCATCATTGATTCCACTTGCGGATACTCAATGGCATTCACCATTGTGGAAACTGATAGTTCAACAGTACTAATAACTTGGTTAGCTCCAGCTATCCGCAGTGGTTCGGCAAAATCGGGGTGGCGCATTCGACTCAAAATATGGGTGACGCCGTAGTGTTTAGCAAGAGTTACCATTGCTAAGTTTAAGGCATCGCTTCTGAGAGCAGCTGCCAAGGAACCAGCTTTGCGAATCCCTGCTTCTAACAATACATCTGTGCTAACAGCACTGCCTTCAAAAGCCATTGCTCCCACTTGTTCACGGGCGTAGCGGCAAGCGATGGGGTCAATGTCAATTACGGCAACAGTATGGCCTAGTTCTACCAGCTTTTGTGCCAAACTTAAGCCTACTAAACCGGCTCCACCTATGAGTACGTACATGACTGTTTCTGATATTCTTTGAATTTTTACTATTGTTGCCCATGTACAAGCTAACTATAGGACTCATATTTGATTTTGAAAATATAGGTAGTAGCGTGGTAAGGCTAAATTGATGTATTAGAATTTTCTTGTGGGATGGGCGTCTCGCCATTGGTGTCACGTTAAAGCAGATGCCCATTCTGACGAAAGTGTATAAGTTGTATGAATTATACTAAAACGTTCCAAAGGTAGAGGTTATGTTGGTCAAAATTTGTAACCATTAAATATGCGGTGAAACAAACTCAAGCTGAGATTCAATCTTAACTTAATAATAATATAGCCAAATTTCAGAAATCCAATGTGCTAGAGCAATTATCAGCAAAGAAACTCGAAATCGGGTAGATAAAGCTGAAAACCATGCAGCTACAGCGACATTCTTAGCGATCGCAACCATTGAAGAGGCTGAAAAAGCAACCTGGGAAGCGATCGCCTCCAGGTAATGCACCAAAACAATTAGTGCTAAAATCCCAAATTTTACTCTGGAATTTCAAGAGATTTTAACTTTATCAGGACTTTTGTGATGAACTCTATCTATTTTAACGTGTCTAAAATTCGCCCGATGCGCTGGCTGCTGGCTGCCTGGATCTGCGTTTTACTCGTTGTTTGCAGTCCCCTACCCGCCTTTGCTGCTGTGACAAAAATCGAAGAATATCCAGGGCAAATGCTCTATCAATCCCGGCAAAAACTGCGGGATCAGACCGGAAATTCTTGGCAGGCGATCGCCTTCAAGCGCACTCATCCCGAAGGTAGTTCTATTGTCTCTCTGCGGCTAGTGGGCTTTCCTAGTGGGGTGGAATTTGATCGCACTCAACCACTGACGCTAATAACATCTATGGGGCAAACTCTAACTGCCAAGGATATTTCTAGCGAGATTTCTCAGGACACACCAACCCCAGCTAATGTTGCAGAATATGACATTAAGTCTGTCCTACCGCAGTTGCGGACTGAAATTCCTCTTCATCTAACTTTACCGATGGTAACTGGCTCACCAATCGAGTTACAAATCCCATCCACAGCGATCCAAGAGTGGCAAGCAGTTTCTGCTCGTTAACTAACCCCAAAAACCCAAACTGATGAATCTTCAAATCTTTATGTTAAAGGTATATAAAAAGTGAAACCAAATTAAAGCTGATTAAAATTATTCACACTGCGATCTGGGTATTCTTCAACTTTCTATCAAATTCTGAATTAAAAATACTTGAGGCAATGATGAATAAACAGATTTCTCTCAATATGCTATGGGATTCAGCGACATCTAATGATCGTGTATTTCATTCAGACGAATTCGCTCATTTGCCAGAACCAGCAAGACGATATCTCGAACACGCGATCGCTCCTGGAACTGCGATCGCCTCTGCGGTTCGATTGCAGATGCACGGCGAAATCAAATTGAAAAGTTGGATTCCATTCAAAGCAGAGCAAGTTATTTGCTGGAAGCATGGACTGATTTGGAGCGCTACGGCATGGATCAAGGGTTTGCCAATTGTGGGATCGGATCGAATTATAGACGGTGTAGGTGCAATGCAATGGAAACTTTTAGGAATTTTCCCGGTGATGATAGCTTCGGGTTCCGATATTACGCGGTCTGCTGTAGGTCGTCTTCAGTCTGAGTCAATCTGTTTGCCATCTGTATTTTGTGGTGATGATGTGTCATGGACAACAAAGGATTCATCACATTTACATTCCAGTTTTGTAGTACAAGGCGAGAGAGCAGAACTAGATTTCACCATCGAGCAAACGGGTCGGCTCAAGACCTTCAAGCTACCGCGCTGGAATAACCTTGATGTCTCTGAGTTTCATTATATGGACTTCGGTGGAATTATGGAGGAAGAACGCACATTCTCCGACTACACTATTCCGACTCGTCTACGAATTGGATGGTACTTTGGCACTGAGCGGTTTGAGTCAGAGGGCGAGTTTTTCCGAGCCACAATCGATGATGCAATTTATCGGTAGAACGATTAAATAATTCGTAATTAAGTTTTGTGTTAGCGTTCGCGCAGCGTCCGGGGATTTAGACCTCGACCCAAAACTTGCCGGTTAATCAAAAAGTCTGTTACGACTAGCGGAGCCTGATCATGCAGGAATTTCTATTTGCTCTAACACTATCAGCTTTGCCCGTTGCCAGTAACTCATGGGAGCAATGATTGCTGAAGCCTTACCGTCATCAAAACAAACATTAATACTTGCACTGCACGCTGCTGCTGGATACTGCTAGCGATTCTCCTGCAAAGACGCTGCGCGATCGCATCTACCGAACTGATACCGAAAGTTGCGATCACTAAACCTGTTTGGGCAGCTATTCTAGCATTGTTTTTGGGTGGAGCTTTTTTTGTCTGGATTAATCAGCTTCTCTAGCAAATCGCGTTGCTCCCGACTCAATGAATGCATTCCCATACAGAGTATGGGAACGAATCAAAAAACCCTCTGCCCGTTGTGTCTGTCTGAGTTTAATTGCGTTAGCAAAGCGGGGCGTTAGCGAATTGCGTTAGCGTAGCGGTAGCGAGTCTTGCCTACGGCACGCCAAGGGCGAACGAGCGTCATTGCTAATTGGATTTATACCTTTACTTCATCGGCAAAACTACCCCAACGGACAAAGTGAAATGGGCCAGCGATAGAACCCCAGAGACGTTCATCGGTGTCTAAATCTCTTCCCCTGTCTAGGCTGAAAAATTCTTTAGCGTCAATCTCAAATTCGTTATCTAGATAAGTATTTTTGCCGTCACGTACCACTATGCAGCCTTTACCAGGTTCAACTCTGCCTTTGAAGCTATTACCTGTCCATTCTACAACCATGTTGCAACCTGACATTTTTTCCAATTGGTCAATGGATAAAACTTTTAAACGTTCCGGTTCACGAGATGCACCGTAAAATTTTTGTTCTTCTTTAACCGTGTAGTGTTCAATAACAATGTGGTTTTCTGCCTGAATCAACTTCATTACCCGCATTCGGTAGGGTTGATTGAGCATAAAATCATAAGCTTGTTCCAGAAACAAACTTACCCCTGAAAACAATTCTAAGGGAAGGGGACGGATACAGACGCGGATATGGGCATAAAAAGGCGGATTTTCAAAAGCTTGTTCTTGATTGCTAAAGTCAGCTGCCATCCAGCGGGCTAAAGTGGCGATATCAGTAGAATGAGTCATTACAAAATGATCAACTAGTTGCTTAAAAATTATCTAGGATTATTTTGACACTCCCTAGACTCAAAAATCCTAGCTGCGATCGCAATCTTTCAACAATATAGCAAAAGCCACATACCTCTCACGTAGACTTTGTGGCAAAGCTGAAGAATAGTTAGTAACTATAATGGGGCATGGGGATAATTGCGAATTCCCTTTACAACCAACTCAATTCAAAGTCAAGTACCCATGCTCAGGCGTTTAATTGTAATCGTTACTGCCGCTATACTCTTTAGCAATTCCTTAACGCTGGCACAGAGTAAAAAGCCCAAACCACCAGATAAATTTCCTCCTAGCCCCCTAGAGATTACCACATCCGATCCACTGCTACCACGTTTGCCTAATGACAAACAGCCGTTAACTCTCCAAGAACAGCAAAAGTTAGAACCAGCATTGGATGCGCTAAATCAAGAAGCTGCGGCGAAACTGCAAGCAGGTGAACAGGTGGCGGCGTTTGAAATTTGGAACCGAGAACTGCGCTTGCGGCGCTTTTTGGGTTCCTTAGCAGAGGTGCAAGCACTATCACGAGTTGGCGCGATCGCTTGGAATCAAAACGACTCACAAGAAGTACAATATATTACTCAACGATTGCAAGCGATTCAAAAGCAAGCCCAATCTCAGAAAATAACTGCCCAAATTGATTTAGAATTGTGGCGATCGCTAGGTCAAGCTTACCAAAATGTGCGATCGCCTAAACTAGCGATAGAAGCTTATGACCAAGTTTTGCTAGTGGTGCGGCAGCAAAAAAATACAACAATATTAGTAGAAACGCTTAAAACACTTGGGGAGCTAAATTTGAGTTGGTTTGATTATCCCAAGGCTGCGCCAATCTACGAGGAATTATTGAGTATAGCTACATCCCTTGGCGATCGCGTGAACGAGGTAACATATCTGCGACGACTGGCTTATATCTACGAACAGAGCCAACAACCACAGCAGTCATTGAATGTACTTAACAAACTAGCAGAAATTTACATTAATCAAAATAATCTTACTGAAATCCCAGAATTGAAGCTAGCGATCGCCTCAGATTATGAATCTCTAGCCAAAGAAGATCCTAACTTATTGCTAGAAGCTTTTAAAAATTATCAAGAAGCCTATACCACAGCTTGGCAATTGCAGGAGTACGTTCGGGCTGGTGAAGCTTTGCAAAAGTTAATTTCGCTGTATCGTTCTCAAGGACAAACAGAAGAGGCTTTGCAAGCTAGCCAAATTCTTGTGCAGACACAGACGCAAGCCGCCAACTTTTACGGAATGATGCAAGCTTATGACCAAATTGGACAATTGTATCTAGAACGCAAAGAGTTTCCTCAAGCATTAACAGCTTTTAAAAAAGGATTAGAACTGGCGCAACAACTCAAACATGAAGAAGCATACTTTACTGAGCAAATTGAAAAACTTTGACCTAATAATTAGTGAAGAAGGCAGGAGGCAGGATAGCGACACGAGAGAGCGAGTCTGCGAGCGTCGGCAGAAGGCACTTATGTTGCAATACAGTCTAGGCAACTCTATCAGAGACGCACTCGCGTTCAGACCTACAGTGTATTGCAAGACACCAAATCAGAGATTTTGGAATTGGGCTTAAACCCAAGACCCGTTTGGTCGCAGCAGAAGGCAGAAACCCCGCAGTCCTTGGACTTATGAAGTAGAACTACGTCCGTGGGTAGAGAACTTATAGACTAGACAATTGTTACAAAAATAGTTTTGCAGGTATGAAAATTGATTTTGGTGCAACTGCTACTGATTATGCAAAACACCGCGCTGGCTTTCCCAGTTCATTATTTAACAAACTGTCTGAATATGGTATAGGTTTACCAGGGCAGAATATTGTTGACCTCGGCACAGGAACAGGAACACTAGCGCGGGGCTTTGCTGATAGAGGTGCTTATGTCATTGGCATAGACCCATCAGCCTCACTTTTAGAACAAGCAAGACTGTTAAGCGAATCTGCCCAACTGAAAGTAGATTATCGAGTCGCAACTGCCGAGAATAGCGAGTTACCAGATGCCAGTGCAGATGTGGTGACAGCAGGACAGTGTTGGCATTGGTTTGACCGTCCGCGTGTCGTCCAGGAAATTACTCGGATATTGAGAGGAAATGGCTTGATCGCGATCGCTCATTTTGATTGGATACCCTTAAAAGGTAATGTAGTTGAAGCAACGGAACAACTGATCAAAGATCATAATCCAGCCTGGAATCTGGGTGGCGGCAATGGATTGTATCCCTTGTGGTTACAAGATATTGGCGAAGGAGGATTCCGAGAAATCCGCACATTTTCTTACGATGTATTTGTATCTTATACACACGAAAATTGGAGGGGAAGAATTCGTGCTAGTGCTGGTGTGGGAGCCACCTTGACACCAGAAAAGGTAGAAATATTTGACCAGGAATTGGCGACATTGCTTGAAGCCAAGTATCCTACACCAATTCTTCAGGTTCACCATAGAGTTTGGGCTGCGATCGCAAAAGCACCGTTATCTAATTCGTAATTCGTAATTCGTAATGAGGCTCGATCGCGACGCGCAAAGCGAATCCTTGAGCGTCTGACTCGCTAACGTAATTAAGAGATGTCTGTAACGCACTATTAAGCTACAAAACAATCGCACAATTTTAGGAAAAGAACCATGATTGATCTTTATTATTGGACAACGCCAAACGGTCATAAAATCACGATTTTCTTGGAAGAAGTAGGCTTGCCATATACCATAATTCCTGTGAATATTGGGGCTGGGGATCAATTTAAGCCAGAATTTCTGAAAATTTCTCCTAACAATCGTATCCCTGCGATCGTTGATCACAAACCAGTAGATGAAGGTGCGCCAATTTCGGTATTTGAGTCTGGCGCAATCTTGCTATATTTGGCAGAAAAAACCGGAAAATTAATCCCCCAAGATTTACGTAATCGCACTCAAGTTTTAGAATGGTTGTTCTGGCAAATGGCAGGGCTAGGGCCAATGGCGGGACAAAATCATCACTTTAGTACTTATGCTCCCGAAAAGATTGAATATGCCATTAACCGCTACGTGAATGAGACGGGACGTTTATATGCAGTATTGAATAAACAACTAGCAGATAGAGAATTTGTCGCTGGCGATTATTCTATTGCTGATATTGCTGCCTATCCCTGGATTGTGTCCCATGAACGCCAAAGTCAAAACCTAGAAGATTTTCCTCATGTTAAACGCTGGTTTGAGACAATAAAAGCGCGTCCGGCAACCATTCGCGCCTATGAGAAAGCAGAAGCATTGAAAACTCAAGCACTCGATCCAGATAAGTCACGAGATTTGTTATTTAACCAGTCTGCTAAAACTATTCAGCCTTAAGTTTTTTGAATTGTCTTGTCACTGTGGCGATCGCTAAGTTAGCTCTAACCCCAGATCTAGGCTGTTGACTTTGATGAAATTTGGACGTTTTTGACTCATGCTATTTTTGTGTCAGGGCAAAATCTCTCTTGTGTCATTGCGAGCTTTGCGAAGCAATCGCAAAGTCTCTGGGATT
>JBGTMK010000642.1:0-16599 GCA_041743605.1 Nostoc sp. | reverse complement strand
GATTCTCCTTCTTTGATAAATATTCCGTCACCAAGTAGTCCTTCCAAGGCCATACGTACATGGGGGCCTCTCATAAACAAAGCCCGATCTTTTGATACTTGTTCAATATAGGCGGGACAATTGAGTAATAAATACGGTTCTGTACCGATTTGTAACGGCACTATATCTCCATATTCACGAGAGCATTTGGTTAAAAAAGCTAATTTGTCTTCGTTCAAAGTAGCTAGGGTATCAATTACAGAAACTCTTCCCGGCCCAGGTAATTGAAATACATCTTGATTGATGATTTTTGTACTATCCGGCCTAGGTAATTGAAATACATCTTGATTCATGATTTTTGTACTATTTTAAACATTTTCGAGAATTATCAGAGCTTTGATGCGATTAGCTCATACAAGGTCAATGCCAGTACAGGAGGAAATTAGCTAAATTTTCGCGTTAACTCCAGACCTTGACCAATATCTATTTGAATTGATTCTAGGTCTGGTTTGCTGCGGACATATTCTTGATAATCCTTCATGATTGCGCGAAAATCGGGAGGAGAAGTAATGTTATCTGCAACAACAATTGCCCCAGGAGCAAGCTTTTCATAAAAACGATCAAAGCAGGGACTGTAAGCATCTTTCCAGGCATCCAGCAAAATAAAATCCCATGCTCCTGGTAAATTCTCGATTAACTGTACAGCATCACCAAGTTGAAAGTCGACAAAATCCTCTAAACCAGCCCTACGAATATTTTCCACTGCTTGTGCCTGCTTGGTAACAACGCATTCGAGAGTGGTGACAGAACCACCATTTACCCTTGCAGCTTCGGCTAACCAGATTGTTGAATAGCCAACACTAGTACCAATTTCGAGAATGCGTTTACCACCTTGGGTTTTCAGAAGCATATTCAATAACTGTCCAGTTTGTGAGCCAACTGCCAGCATCATTTCATCTCTGTGCTTTCCTCTTTCTTGAGGACTGAGTACTTTGAGTTGATTTTGTTCTGCCTCTAAGAGAGCATCAAATTCAGATAGTACATTAACTATGCGTAATTCCTTCATCTGAGCAATACCTTCGCTAAAAAAAGAGTATGGATATAAACAAATAGGTCTGATTTAGTAAAGCTTTTACCTAAAAAAAGGATAGGTTAAAAGCTGAATTCAGGTATTTCTAAAGAGCAAATTTTTACATCACTCATTTCATGTTAATTTTGAGCTAAGTCGAGCCAACCACTACGAGTGAAATACGAAAAATAGGTATTTAGCAACTGGGTATCTACGGGAGGACAATTTATGGAACTACCACTCAGCGCAACCTGCGTTCCAGAGCAACTAAATTGCGGGTCTGACAATTGCTGATTTTGTTGAGAAATAGCCAATTTCTCTTGAGGCAGATCTTTGAGAAAAAAAGGCAAGAGATGATACAAAGGATTTTCTCTAGAGCGTACAATATTACTCAGTTCCATTTGCCAGTCTTGATAAGAGATATGTTTAATAGGATAACCAAAAGAGCGGATAAAATCTGTTAGGTGTCTCCAATCACATGGTTGAGGATTATTTAAATGGAAAGCCTTTCCTATAGAATCTTTTTGCTTTGATAAATAAACAATACTTTGACTGATATAATCCACAGGAGCCAAATCTAATCTATCGGTTATGTCTGTCATACTCTCCATTTGAATACAGCCTTTAATAATACGACAAATCACGTCATCTTTATACCAAGCACCCGTCTGACTATGACCAGAAATAAATGATGGTCTATAAATTGAAACTGGAATTCCTCGTTCTCTTGCTATCATCATCAACTTCTCTGCTACCCATTTACTCTGAGAGTAAGAAAGTTTCATTCCTTCACTATGAAGAAGTTGATCTGATTCTGTGACTACCTTTCCTGCATAGGCAGATGAGCCAAAAACAGCAACAGTTGAAATGTAATGTACTGGCTTGGTTTTGACAAGACTCGCCAATCTGAGAATTTCCTGGGTTCCTAAAACATTAGTAGGCTTTAATGCCGAGTAGGGATAAACATAGTTGATCCAAGCGGCATTATGATAAATAACATCAATTATGCTGCTCATCTTTTCAAATTCTTCAGATGAAAAACCTAACAATGTTTGAGATAAATCTCCCACAACAGGAATAATTCTAGCAGATAAATCCTCCCTCCAAATCCCGTAAGATTCTAAGTTTTTTTGAATCCTGATCTTGCCTGAATCAGCATCAGCAGAACGTACCAGACAATAAATGTTTCCCTGGGTTTGCTGCAAAAGTTCTTGAAGTAAAAAGGCTCCCAAAAAACCTGTAGCTCCAGTTAAGAAGATAGAAGTAGGATCGGCTACAAATGACTCAGCAGGATATTCCGGGAAAATTGTAGAGTCCAAAACAGCCTCATCATTCAAATCTGTCACTAATTCACTTGCATGAGTGTTAGTCAATGAAGGGTTTGAATAAATTGTCTTTTTTGCTGCTAATTGCTCAAGCAATAAGTTTACTACCTGGTTGATATTGTAGTTATCAATAAATATATCTATGGGTATGTCTACGCCTAGTTCAGTATCAATGCGATTCTTGAGATCGATATTCATCAGAGAATCTAGTCTCAGTTCCTTCAAAGGCTTATCTGTATCCAGGTGTTGCAATGGATCGAGTTCTAAAACTTTGACAAATTTTTCTCGGAGGTAAGTAACTAATAGTTCTTGACGTTGATTTAAAGAGGAATCATCTAATTGCTGCAAAAACTCAAGTCGTTGTTCTAATGGTGGTTCAAATTTCGTATTTTCTTTTATTTTTATAAATTCTTGTTCTACCAATATTCGTCGTAAAATTTTGCCAGAAGGTGATTTGGGAATTTTATCTACAATTTCCACCCTGCGGATCATTTTTTGAGGTGCAACTTTGCCAGCTACAAACTCCATTATTTGCTCTGGTTTAGCTGGTTCTTTAAGCACCACAAAAGCTTTAGGAACTTCGCCACTACTATGATGAGGACTTTTGATTACACAAGCATCAGCAATAGCCGGATGGCTCAACAATACTGCTTCTAGTTCTGCTGGTGCTATTGAGTATCCGTTGCACTTAATCAAGTCTTTAATGCGATCTACTATGTAAAAGTAACCGTCTTCATCAACATAAACAATATCCCCAGTGTGAAACCAACCGTCTCCATCAATTGTGTTAGCGGTTGCTTCTTGATTATTCAAATAGCCTTTCATTAACTGTGGCCCGCGTATCCACAGTTCTCCGGGCTGATTGCAGCTTAATGAATGTCCAGTATCAACATCTACAATTTGACATTCCACATTGCTGAGACATTGGCCTACTGAGCCTGGCTTAATCTTGTCACGTTCGTCTGGAGTAAGCATAGTCAGAAGTGCTTCTGTTGAGCCATAGCCTTCCTTGACGACACAATTGATGAAACGTTTTTCGCACTGTTCTATTGATTTGGGATTTAATGGCGCTCCTCCAGAAGTAATCGCCCGCAAGCTCTTCATATTGTATTTATCCACTATTGGCTGGTTTGCTAGTGTTAGCACAATTGGTGGCGCAACATGGATACGGGTAATTTTGTGTTTTTCGATCAGGTTGAGAAATGTCTCTAGATTGAAGCGCGGCATTGTCACAATAGTAGCGCCACAACTAAGGCTGTAATTCAGTATGTTCATGCCGTAGCAATGAAAAAAAGGTAAAACACCGATGACTGTATCAGCCTTGCTCATCGGTTCGCAGTTTTGAAATTGGTGAAGGTTTGTCAGTAAACTATGGTGGGTGTGCATCACACCTTTAGGCAAACCAGTAGTGCCACTAGAGTAGAGTAATGCTACTAAGTCTTTTTGGGGATCGATGTGTATGGATGGTACTTCCGCTTCGCCTTCTAAAAGCACAGAAAAAGAGGTAGCTCTTGTTGCCTCACCAAACACAAACACTTCTTCTACTTTTGACTGACTAGCTGCTTCTGATGCTTGCTCTATCAGATCAGGAATAGTGAGGAGGTATTTTGCTCCGGCATCATTGAGTTGGTATACAAGCTCTTGGACTGTATAAGATGGGTTGACTGTGGTGGTAATCCCGCCTAAAGTTGCCACAGCGTGGAAAGCGATCGCATATTCGGGAAGGTTAGGGCTGTAAATAGCCAATACATCCCCTTTTGAGAAACCACGGGCTGCCAAGCTAGAAGCAACTTTAGCGATCGAGGAAGCTAATTGTCCATAGGTCACTATGCGATCGGTCAGCCCTTCAATAAAAGCTGGTTTGTCACCTAATTCTACTGCTCCCTGTAATACAAATTCTGTTAAGGGCTGAACTGGGATAGAAGCATCAGCGTATAGACTGCGAAAAATCATAGTCAATCAACACTTAATAAATTGGCGAAGATATTGAACAAGCAACCTAATTAATCAGGACTTTAGGTGAATCCTGACTACAAGCTCACTCTAATTTTGTTAACAGCTTGCACAATTTGACCACCGATGGAAATATCATGAGCAATCAAAGCAATATGCTGGTCAAGGAATTGGTCGTCATCGTTCCAAATGTAGGGATGATTGGGTGAAGGCGGTTTTCCAACTACGTTTCGCACAGCTAGATACAATTCTTGAGTTGCCGGTGATAAACACTCAGTAGCATCGTAATGACCTGCAATCACATAAGTTCTGAGATCGGCTGCTTGAACTCCAAATATCAGTGCAAGTGCCAAATATTGTTGAAACAGTTCCATAGAGCGACGAGCTAAATTCGCGGAATTAAATCCTTGGCTATTGATATTTTGGTTAAATTGTTCAGCGTGAGTCGGAAAGCGATCAACAATTGAGTTTCCGTAGAAACTCAACAGAGGCATAATCGAGTTTCCAGTGATTTGTAGCCCCTTGAGTCCCATATTAACTACACGCTCAGTATTACCAACCAAAGAGGCAGAGAGTCCATTATTAAATTCGGGTGCAACTAAAAGGGCAATTTGTGTGTCAAGGTGTTTCGCCAACAGCCCAATATAATAGCGCAGTTGATCCATTGCTATCCCTACATGTTGCCCAAGAAAATTCCCACCGTGATAGCTTGCTTGGTTAGCAACATCAATTAACGGGTTATCTGTGGCGGAATTAATTTCGACCTCGATTTGATTAGAAATATGCTCAATTCCCTCGATAATCGGCCCAAGATATTGTGGCAAACAACGCAGTGAATAACGATCTTGGATAGGTTGTTGCCCCCGATAGTCATGAGAGCCATCTAACTCATTGCGGATTAAGCTTGATCCCTGCAATAACTCCAGTATGCAAGAAGCTGCCCAAATTTGACCAACATGAGGTTTACACTGATGAATAAATGGATGAAATGACTGATTTGTTCCATTCAAACCCTGAATAAACAGTGCATGGATACCCATCGTCAATGCCAGCGCTACTTGTGCATCGTATACAGTATTACTTGCAATCCCCGTCATTACAGAAGTACCGTTCATCATTGCTAACCCTTCTTTGGGTTGTAATTTCAACGGTGGTAATCCCAGTCGAGATAGCGCTGTTAAAGCATCAATTTCTTCGCCATTAAAGTCAACTTTATAACTGCGATCTAATCCAAATAATGCACCCGTAATATAAGACAGTGGAGTTAAATCACCACTAGCACCAATGCTGCCAAACTCATATACGTAGGGAGTAACACCAGCATTGAGAAAAATCTCCATGCGTCGAATTACTTCAAGTCGAATGCCCGATGCTCCTCTCAAGTGAGAGTTGGCTCTTACAAGCATTGCTGCTCGTACATCTGATAGGGGTAACATCTGCCCTGCACCGACTTTATGATATCGAACAAGATTGTTCTGTAGTTGAGTTGCTAGTTCAGTTGGAATGGCAACATTAGCCATTCCACCAAAACCACTAGTTACACCATATATTGGCTGACTAGCTTCAACTGCTTTGTTAATGTAATCGCAGGATGCTTGAACACCTTCTAAAATTTCGCTTTCATCAGTTATCTTTACTTGTGCATAATTACGAGCAACTCGTACAATCTGATTTATGTTTAGAAAACCACCTACAGTAACTGATGCTTTTTGTGGTTGCGTTGACTCAAACTTTTCGATTAAAGAAGAAGTTTGTTCGATATCTTGTAGAGAGGATTTCTTACCTTGTTCTTGCATTATTTCGGTCATGACAATTATATCTGTAGAGGTTAATAAGGGGAATAAAGCGAAAGATAAGGGATGGTCGAGTTGTTGCAATTGATCGGAAAATCTTATGTGGTTCTTATTAGTGAAATGGTATGAAATGGGAATAAGTAAAATTTACCGTTTTCTCTATTTACACAACAACGCCATGTTTGGCGAAATAACCTCATGATGTACTATAGCAATCCTGAATTATTCGTGAGAGAATACAAGTATTTTTTCCCACTCCAATTAAGTGCAGTCATGTAGATGCAATCACTAATGGAATTTATTGAAGATAGCCAGGAGAATCGTGAAATTATACGAGCAAATGCAGTAAATATGTTGTTGTGTTAATACAAACATCTAGCTCTGGAAATATTAACATGCTTTTATGTTTAAGCTCAATATTCAGATGCAAAGACTTTGATAAAGGCACGAAAAAAACTTTTAAACCACTATGATTTCTAAATGCTCTGCTACCATAGGGGCAGGGCAAACGCATACATAGTATAAAAATCCTTTAATACCAAGGGTTTTGGCGTTTTTAATTTAGCTAGCCTATTTTTTCGTCAAGATCCATACCCAGCAAGAGTTTCAGAAATACCGTGCGTTCGCCCTGACCATAGGAGTCTTCAATTGTAGCATCTGGTTCAAAGAGGGCGAGCCATACATTAATATCATGTTCACAAATTGCTTTGATACATTGATAAATTTGCGATCTAATTAGGTGATCTGGCACTTCAGCTATTTCGTTAATCCTCTTTCCTAATTCTGTGGAATTTAAAGATCCAATTATATTACCTGCACATTTTCCATACTCAAAATTAGTGATGACAACATATTGATAACGAGCTTTATCTAACTCTAGATATAATAGGTCTACAAAACTCTTGATTAGCGCCTGTACCTGGAATCCAAGTGGGGCTAGACTTTTTGAACCCTTGCATCTAAAAGATATTCGATATATATTAAGAAGAGATTATGTAAATTTTAAATTTCTTACTCTTTAAAAGCGAGTTTGTCGATACACCTAAAGAGCGTTAATTAACAATTCAACAATTAAGTAATTTTTTGTCTTTAATTGCGAATTGTTCGGTGAGATCATAACATTATGTTACTACCCTTAGTGGTGCAGAAAAGTCCTGAAGGCTTGATATATGGGGAATTTTACTGAGACAAGGGTGACAGAGGGGGGGAAGACATGGGATGCTCAAGTTTCCACACAAAAACTACCCCATGTCACTCCCCCATCTTTATCGTCAACTGCAAGCTCAACTAAGTCAATGGATTTGTCCCCACGCCTTACCTCAAAAGAGTCCTCCATCTGCCTCTGCTTCCCTCAAAAAACGCGCGCACGTCGAGAGTGTCACGGTTTTCTCAACCTGAGACTCCAGGTAAGCGTTCAGGGGGTATAAAGAAGACGAAAAACCACGCCCAAAATCAAGGAATAAAATTAGGCAGCAGTCAACAAGTCAGAATCATCAGAACAAGTAGTGGCTTCAGGAAGCAAAGAAGGAGTGGCTGTACCACCACGAGTAGCAACAACAGCCTGGGTCATAAACTCCAAAACATTACGTTTTTGAGACTTCAGGGTTGTCACCACAGTCAGCATCCGGGCAACAAAAACACTACCAGTCCGGGTTTGAGAGCCAAAACTAGTCCGTCGCCAGATTACAGCAGGACGGATAGCTCGTTCAGCAGCATTATTAGTGGGTTCGACACCAACGGTTGTCACAAATAACCACATCGCCGACTCAACCTTGAGTAATTGACGACAAGTGCGAACTGTTTTTGCTAAGGGTGTTTTTTCCCGTGCTGTAATCTGGTATTCGTTAGCTTGCAGTAAAGTTGCGTTGATGGATGAGCGAATCTCCTGAACCAACTCCACAAATTCACCACGAGATAAAGTACCATCTCGGACTCGATGCCAAAGTTCAAACAACTTCTCCTGTTGTTTGACCAATGCAGTTCCCAATTCTGCCGATACTCCAGTCCGTTCCGATATTTTGATAAATTCCCGTCGCAGATGCGCCCAACACAATTGCCGTCTTTCTAAATCTACCCAGTTGTAAGCACCATGACGGTCGGAGTTTAAAATTCCCCCAAAGTTCTCACCCAATAAATTCTTTGCCCCTTGGGTACAACGGCTGAGGGCAATTTCAAAAAATGTGACTAGGGGCGTGACTGCAACCCATAACCAAGCTTTTCGTTGTTCAGGATTAAAACCGTCAATATTTCCTTGGATTTTAGCTGGTTTCATCGGCTCCGACGATGTTTGCGTTTTGAATATAAAGTTTGGCTTCATCTACACAGGTCGCCACTGCGTTACTCGCTTCCAGTCGCAGTCTGTTGACTGTTCCCAATGATATTGAGATTCCAAACACCTCTTGCATTGCACTTTGTACCATTCTTTGACTGTTACGGTACACTCCACTCAGCAGTGCCACTAGAGCTACTACTCTGACTCCGTAACCACTTTGGTTCACGTCTTCTGGCAATTTTGCACGGGTTCTACTACCACATCCAGTACAGGTCAATTGATGTAAACGATGCTCGATGACTATGGGACTGATGGGTGGAATTTCTACTATCTGGTGACGATAGGGGTTTGTATCAACTCCACTGAGGATTCCTCCACAATTCGTACATAATTGCGGATGATGTTCTATAACTTCGCTACATTCTTCTATGGGGTATAAGTCCCGGCTATTTCCTTTATGACCTGGTTGACCCCCTCGTTTTTTGCTGCTTTTCTGTTTTACAGGCTTTTTTCTAAATCCTGGCGGGTCACTTGATGGTGGTAATGATGAGTTTTCTGATGAAGAATTGATTTTTTCTAATAACTGTTCTTGAACTGTCAGGACTTGGGTTAGTTTCAATTCAAGTTGTTCTATTTGCTGCGCCATCTCCTCCACCAGTTTTTTGACCCTGGTTGGAGTCTTTCCCCAATCTTCTGGCGGTATCTGTTCTAAATGACTAACGCGACCAAGTTCCATGTCACTTAATTTATCAGATTTTGGGGGGAATTTTTAGCGATCGCTTTCCTACCCCCTGAACGCTTACTTCCATTGTTGTTGTGAAAATTGATTTCTTCCTATATTTTCATTGATTTTGCCACTATTCAATAGTTCATATGTTCTAACAAAGTTGACATGCTCCCGTCTACCTATAGCACCAAGCCAGAAACTGAAAATTACAATCCTAACAGTAGGTTCAAGAGGAGACTTGCAACCATACTGTGCTTTGGCTATTGGCTTGAAACGTGCGAGTCTAGGAAAAAGTTAAGGGGTAAAAAGTCAACCGTGAATTCAAACCTTTACGCTTTTGCCTCTCTTCCTTAACCAAAAGTTATTGATTTATCGGCCATGATGACAAGTGATAGTTGCAAATGAGCCTTAAATTCACTTGCGGTTACAAATCTCAAGAGTACTAGATTTTCATTAGATCATGTATCATTAATTACAAATTACTTATTTTACATTTATCAGGTTAATAGCTATGACGGAGGTTCCAAAGCAAAAACGCAAGCGCGGTCTTACTCTCACACCCGAAGGATTACAAAAGCTTCAATCTGGTAAAATCGCCCTTGAAGACAGAGAGAATTATGGAAAGAGATATACCCTAGAAGATTTAAGTGAACGCGTAAAAGTTAATTCTGTTACTATTTCTAAGGTTTTGTCTCGAGAAGAAGGAGTTGATAAAAAAACACTAGAGCTTTTTTTCCAAGCTTTCAATTTAGAGTTAGAGAAAGCTGACTATACAAATTCAGACAAAACTCGACACCTCGATTGGGGACAGGCAATTGGTGCATCGGTTTTTTTTGGGCGCACAGAAGAAATTGCCACATTAGAACAGTGTATTTTAAAAGATCGCTGTCAGATAGTGGCAATTTTAGGTATAGGAGGAATTGGCAAAACTTCTCTTTGTGTCAAGCTTGTAGAACAAGTTAAGGATAATTTCGAGTATATTATCTGGCGATCGCTACAAGATGCTCCACCATTAAACACGCTTTTAGCTAGTTTAATCCAATTTCTTTCCGATGAACAGGAGACAGAAGCAGTTTTACAAGCAGGGACAGATCAGAGAATAACACGACTGCTTTATTATCTGCGACAGCATCGCTGTTTGCTGATACTAGATAATATGGAGTCAATTTTACGTGGTGCCAGTCGGGCTGGACGTTATCGAGAGGGATATGAAGGATATAGTGAACTTTTAAGACGATTAGGAGAAACAAAACAACAAAGCTGCTTAATACTGACAAGTAGGGAAAAAACCAAAGAAGTAGCATCAATGGAAGGAGATGGGTTATGCGTTCGCTCATTCATGCTGAAAGGTCTTTTGGCAAATGATGGCCAAGAAATTTTAAAAATAAAAGGAATATCTGCTGCCGATGATGAACTGAGAACATTAGTTGAGCGCTATGGAGGTAACGCCTTAGCTTTAAAAGTAGTTGCTACAACCATTCAAGATTTATTTACTGGGAATGTTTCGGAATTTTTAAAACAAGATGGACTTGTTTTCGGTGACATTTGGGATGTTTTAGAGCAGCAATTTGAACGGTTATCAGATTTAGAGAAGGAAATAATATATTGGCTGGCGATTAATCACGAGCCAGTTTCGTTTTTAGAATTACAAAATGATATTATATCAGCACTACCATTACAAAAGTTACTAGAGATTTTAGAATCGCTGGTGAGGCGATCACTAGTTGAAAGAAGCGAAGTATTTTTCACTCTCCAACCTATAGTTATGGAGTATGTAATTAATCGGTTAGTAGAGAAAGTTTGTCAAGAGATTGTCACTCAGAAGATCGAGCTTTTCAGATGCCATGCTTTGATGAAAGCGACTGCAAAAGACTATGTAAGGGAAAGTCAAATCCACCTGATCCTTCAACCAGTAATGGAGGCGCTGCTTTCTGTCTTGAGAAGCCAAAGAACTCTGGAAAATCAGCTAACTCAGATTTTAGCAATGCTCCGCGATACATCTCCCTTAGAACAAGGTTATACGGCTGGAAATATTTTTAATCTGCTTTGCCATCTACAAACAGATATAAGTGGTTATGATTTTTCTCATCTAACTGTTTGGCAAGCAGATATGCGGAATGTGAATTTATACAATGCAAATTTTGAGAATGCTAATTTAGCTAAGAGTGTTTTTGCTGAAACACTCGGCGGTATTCATTCGGTGACATTCAGCCATGACGGGAAACTCCTGGCTACAGGAGATACTAATGGAGAAGTGCGCCTGTATCAGGTTGCGGACGGAAAACAACTGCTTACTTGCAAGGGGCATACAGGTTGGGTCTGGCCAGTTACCTTTAGTCCTGATGGTCAAATTATCGCCAGTGGTGGTGATGATAAAACAATCAAACTGTGGGATGTTAGCTCTGGTCAATGCCTGACAACTTTGCAAGGTCATAGCGGTGGAATTTGCTCAATCACCTTCAGTTCAGATGGTCGGGTGCTAGCAAGTAGCAGTGAGGATACAACGGTGATATTGTGGGATGTCACCACTGCTCAATCCCTAGCAACTTTGCAGGGACTAGGTAGCCAGGTGCGGGCAGTTGTTTTTAGTCCAGATAATCAAACCCTTGCTAGTGGAAATGACGACCAAACTATCAAGCTATGGGATATTAGCACAAGTCAATGTATTAAAACCTTCCAGGGACACACCCGTAGAGTACAATCCATTGCCTTCAGTCCTGACGGTGAAATGTTGGCAAGTGGTTCTCATGACAAAACAGTAAGACTCTGGGATGTTGATACTGGTGAATGCATTTATATTTTGCAGGGTCATACTGATTTGGTAAATTCAGTTGCATTTAGTGCGGATGGTTATAACCTGGCAACTGCCAGTGATGACCAGACGGTTAGACTGTGGGATGTTAGCACAAATCAATGCCTCAAGATTCTACATGGACATGATACACGGGTATGGGCAGTAGCTTTTAGTCCAGACAAACAAGTGCTGGCAAGTGCTAGTGATGACCAAACTGTGAGGTTGTGGAATGCTAAAACTGGTCGATGTCTGAGGGTCTTACAGGGACGTAACAGTGGGATCTGGTCAGTCTCTTTCCATCCCAATGGTTGCATATTTGCTAGTGGCAGTAATGACCAAACATTGAGTTTGTGGGATGCTGACACTGGAAAACGTTTAAAAACCTGGCATGGACACAGTAGTCGGGTGACATCCGTTTCCATTAGTCCAGACGGTTGTATTCTTGCAAGTGTTAGTGAGGATCAAATAATCAAGCTGTGGGATATCAACAATAGTCAATGTTTCAAGACTTTCCAGGGACATAATAATCGAATCTGGTCTGTAGCCTTCAGCCCAGACAGTCAGACGCTAGCCACTGGTTCTCAAGATCAAATAATCAAGCTGTGGGATATCAACAATAGTCAATGTTTTAAGACTTTCCAGGGACATACTCATCGAGTTTGGTCAGTTGCTTTCAGCCCAAATCGTCAGTTGTTGGCCAGTGGTTCTCATGACCAAACAGTGAAACTTTGGGATATTAGCACTGGTAACTGCCTTTACACTCTCAAAAACCATACTGACTGGATTTGGTCAGTTACTTTTAGTCCAGATGGTCGCGTGCTAGCTAGCGGCAGTGGTGACCAAACGGTGAAACTGTGGGATGTTAGTACTGGTAATTGTTTTGCAACTTTACAGGGACATAATCAAAGTGTATACTCAGTTGTCTTCAGTCCAGATGGCCGGACGCTAGCTAGTGGCGGTGGTGATCAAACGGTGAAACTGTGGGATGTCAGCACAAGCAGCTGTATCCAAACTTTGTTAGGACATACCAAGTGGGTCTGGTCAGTCGCCTTTAGTCCTGATAATCAAACTTTGGTTAGCGCTAGTGAGGATGCGACAATTAAGCTTTGGGATGTAAAGAGTGGTGAGTGCTTAGAAACTCTGAAAAACCCTAAACACTACGAAGGTATGAACATCAGTGGCGTTACAGGTGTAACTTTAGCAACTATTATCACTCTTAAAGCATTAGGAGCAGTTGAGGGCTGAGGAGCCAGTGCGTTGCAAAGCCAGCCGCATGGGCGGGTTTCCCGACTTGAGCAGACAACCAGGAATGTTCCAAACCCAATATTGCCATTCGATTATATTCCAAAGTAAGGGAGACGCTACGCGAATGGGCATGGCTTCGCCTAGCGCAATGACATATCGTAATTGATTAAGCGGACATGATATAAGTCCTCTAACAAATAACAAAGCTCCGATCTGAGGAACTTGTCAGTACAGAGTCAAGTTTCTCCAAATGTGGAACAGCACCTAGCCCCACATTGCCCCAGCGCATCACACTTGCAGAGGCGACACCTGCTGCACCTAAGCTATAGATTAGAACCAGGTCATTTTCGTGAATTTTGTTCAACTGTGTAGCATAGTAAAGATTGGCTACAGTAATTACTGGGCCGATGTTTGCATACTGAGGGTAGAGGTTGATTGTGCGCTCTATGTCAATGCCTAGTAACTCCGTGCAGAAGCTTGCCGCCCAAGCAGTAGATGTATTGAAAATAAAAAAGTCCACTTGATCAATAGTAACACCAGCAGCAGCGATCGCACCATCACAACAAGTCTGCAATTGCCCCACAGCCGTTTCCCGGATCGCCTTATTTGCGCTCCTGTCCATCCGCATCTGCACTCGTGGATTGCCCTGCTCATCCTCCGTGAGTTTAGCAAAAAAAATGTCACACAAAGCAGCAGTATGAATAGTCTTTGTACCTAGAATACCCTGGTTTGGTGCAAGTGAACTAACTACAAAAGCTCCGACACCATCACTCATAAACCATGATAAGGTATCGTCTTCACCGAAAAAGCGAGAGTAAGAACATGAAATAACCACCAGCACATTGCGGTAATCTCCCGATCGCACCAATGCACAGGCAGTTTGCAGAGCAATTGGGGTTACTCCACACGCTGCATCAATATTCCAAGCAGCACCCTCCAAGCCCAGTTGACGGGCTAGAAAAGCAGCATCGCCAAATCCAATTTGTTCCGGCCAGATCGATGCAACGAGCATCAGATCGACATCTTTGGGAGTTAGGTTTGCCGCATCAAGGGCATCACGAGCCGCACGCTCTTGGAGCATCAGTGATGACTCGTCTGCACCAAGTACCCATCGCTCGACGGTGCCGCGAAATGGGTCTTGAAGATAGGGCAACATCTTTAAGTCAAACTCGTTGCTGGGGGTAGAGTTAGCAAGAGAAAACAATTTTGCTAAACTTTTTTGCTCGGATTGAGCAATTAACTCCGGGTATTTTTCTCTGTAGTAATCGTTGGTACGCTTGGTGTTCGGCAAGCTCAATGCCAGCGATTTAATGCCTACTGGGTGATGCATCATCATAAATCTCCTTTAATTCTTAGCGCCTTGGGAAATCAAACTAGAAATACGAGTTCCAATCGGTGCAAGCCGGCTTGAGTCGATAAGTATGTCAACAACGAACGGACCAGTTGAAACCATCGCCATCTCTAATGCTGCTTGGATTTCAGACTCTCTTTCCACACGGATGCCATCGGCTCCCATGCTGCGGGCGAACATGACGAAATCTGCCTGTGGAATGTCCACGTCCATGCCCTTGTAACCCTGTACCTGTGAACCCTGATGGCACATATTGTAGCGTCCATCATTAAGCACAATCCAAATGGCAGGAATCTGGTAGCTGACAGCAGTGCTGACTTCGTTGTTCATCAGCATCGCACCATCGCCAACGATCGCCACAGCTTTACCATGATGTGTTAACGCCGCACCGACAACGCTAGTAACGAAATGACCCATAGCTCCAAAGCCAGTGCTGACCCGAAAACGACCCGGTTTAGTAAATCGCAGTAAGTTAATTGCCCAAGCAAATGAGTTTCCGCCCTCAGCCATCACCAGAGCATTGCTTCCTTCAACGATGACTCGTTGCATTACATTCATCAGTACTTCTGGCCGCACCGGACTATTTTGACTAGGATTGATCGCACTACGCTCAGGTCTTGGCAAAGACTGGTTTTTTGACCGAGTTTGACGCTTCGGTAAACGCTTGAGCAAAGACTTCACAAACGTTTTGACCTCAGCCTGAATCGCAAATGTCTCGGCAGATGGATATGCAGTTCCTGGCACTTCTGGATCAATGTCAACGTGCAGAAAGCCCCGTGATGGGATCATATCGGGGTTCCAAAATGAGGTAAATTCACCCAGGCGGGTTCCAAGTACCAGCGTCCGCAAAGGACGGTACTCCTGCATATATCTCAAAACTGATTCATGTCCAGCAAAACCCGTGATCCCGACAAACTGGGGATGATCCTCTGGAAAAATACCTTTGGCGCGCGGCGAACACATCACTGCTGCCCCCGTTTTTTCAGCAAGCTGACGAATTTCCGTAGCAGCAAAGCGTGCCCCAAAGCCCACCCAGATGGCAAATGATCCTTCGGCAAGCAACCGCAGACATTCTGAGATAGCCTCATCACTTGCTGTTGGAGGAGCAAAAGAGAGATTTGATGCTCCCAAAGATGCCTCAACTGAATTTGTCTGGATGTTGGTGGGTATACTCAAGTGCGCTACAAAGCCATTTGGTTTTGCTAGTCCTTTGGCTAATCGCCGATAGACCTCTGGGAGTTCATCACTGCATTCAAGAGTCGTCGCATAATGAAACAGTGATTCGGAGGTGAAAATTCCGGCACTGGGCATGGTGTAAGTGCTAGTTTCTTGGAGTGCCCACCGTCCACGCTTCGGTGCTGAGGTAGAAGCTGATAGAAAAATTACTTTGGCATCTTCCCAACGGGCAGCAAATAACCCGGTTAGGGCATTGGTGATCCCTGGCCCTGTTGTTGTAAATACTACGACGGGGCGACCACTGGCAAAGTACGCTTCGGTGGCTGCAAAAGCTGCTCCGGCTTCATGACGAAAGTGACGTAATTTGATTGAACTATGTTGTAATGTATACCATATAGGTGCGATCGCACCTCCCGAAACACCAAACGCATATTCCACTCCTAAGTCTTCTAACATTTTCACAATTGCAGCAGCAACTGAGATAGACCCTGACTGTTGATTATTGCTAGAAGATGTATTCGACAGCGTACTTGGTTGGATATCTGCAATAGAGAAGTTATCAAAAGGGGACAAGGATGGAAAGGAACCAAAAGTTGTCTCTGGTACTACTAACATATTCGTTTTTTGCTTTAAAGATTGAGGCATACAAGGATTGATAGAGGAATGGGTTGAACTCATACTGGTGGTGGATTGCCGTTTAAGAGGTTGTAATGCCATAGTGATTACTCTTTTTCTGAGGGTTATATCTGTAACTCCAAGTGCCTAAGTCCTTTTTCGAGAAAATAAAAAAGTGCCTAAGCCCTTTTTTCGAGAAAATTAATCCAAAAACTTTAGTCAAACCCTTAGAGGTTGTTTGAAAAGTAGTTAACTGTGATTTTAGGCACTCATTGATCCCCCCTAACCCCCCTTAATAAG
>JBGTMK010000641.1:0-4681 GCA_041743605.1 Nostoc sp. | reverse complement strand
TTTATACCTAATAGTGTAATCTGTTAATTAACACATTGTCAACTGTTTAGTTGACAATTAACATATACTTTTAGAATTGGAATTACGACGATGACTGTGAAAGTAAGACGGATTATTAAGCTAGAAGTTGATGTTCCTGGGTTAGGCGATCGCATTAAGCAGGCTAGGGAAGCTAGGGGGCGGCCAGTAACACAGTTGGCCAAAGAAGTTGGGATATCCCGTAACTATTGGTATCAGCTAGAGGCAGAAGCTGTTTTAGGTGGTGTTGCTGAAGAAACTCTACGAAAAATAGAAGAAGTTTTAGGTATAGATTTAGGAGTGAAATTTGATGATTAATCTGCTCCCAGCATTTTTTCTCTTCTCTTTTTAATCTCTTTTACTGAGCTATGTCTGATATTAACTAGTTTTTTTACGAGACACACAGCAAGTAGGTTTACGTAACTATTCATGACACCCAGAATCTGTTTGCAATTAATTTCGAGCAAATGCCACTGAACCAAAATAGGTGGAATCATGCCTAAACCACCTTCTAGACGCAATAAATCCACCTCTGCCGCATCTACCAATTCAACTTCAGCAGCTAACTCCACAAATGAGGAGATCTCCCTTCAAGAAGATCCAGCCTCAGTAACCATTGATGTGTCTGTTGTTGAAGTACCAGAACTGAGTGAGGAAGAACAGCGCGATCGCCTTCACCTAGAGCGGCGTGTGGAAAGAGCGTTTTTTGAGGCAGGTAAAGCATTGGCGGAGTTGCGCGATCGCAGATTGTACCGCTCTACCCATAAAACGTTTGAAGAATACTGTAAAGATAGATTTGGCTATAACCGTTCTCGCTCCTATCAAATAATTGATGCGGCTACTGTTGTGGACAACCTACAAAAATGTCCACAATTTGTGGACATTCTGCCGACAGCAGAGGGGCAAGTTCGACCCATGACAAAGCTTGAACCGCACGAACAGCAAGAAGTGTGGCTTAGAGCAGTGGAAAAAGCTGGTGGTAAGGTGCCGACTGGCAGGATCGTTAAAGATGTGGTGCAGCGAATAATGGAGCGTACCCAAGTACCAAACCGCTACCAAGTTGGCGAAGTGTGCCAAATTCTTGCTAAGGACAATCCCGAACTGAGAGGCAAAGGTAGCTGTTGGGCTATTGTCAGCGCAGTGAATAACTTTAGTTGCACGGTGAAAATGTGGGATGGCGAGTACGCCGTTGGGTTACAGCACCTGAAGTCCTTCAACTACCTACCTGCGGAATGTCAGCAGATGCAGGTGATTTGCGATCGCCTTGCGCGAGTGTATTCCGATTCGCTAGAGGAGACAGTCAAAAGTCTGTTGCAGTCGTTGGGGAAGGTGAATCGACCTTATCTTACTGGTGTGGAAGAGAAATTGTTGAGCGTTTTGGAGTCAGAATATGGGTAAAGATAGCCCCTTGAAGAACTTTGACAAAGCAGGCGATGCTATATTGAAGCATTTGGAAAAACTGAAGTACCCGCAATACTTGTCGGTTAAGGGGGAAAGGGAAATTTAAAACGCTTAACCCTTACCCTTTAACCCTTTACCAAAACCAAACTATGGGTTCAAAATGCTTAACCGAGTAGTATTGGAAGTACCCGTATTTGACAGCAGTGAAAAAGTTATATTTTAGAGTTACTTATAAATTGAGAACGCCTTAATTTTACAATGTCAGGAATATACTCATTTTTATTATCTTGCCCCTCAAATCCTAATCGCAGATAAACATTTCCTCCAATACCTGGAATAACCTCACCATCAGGAGTACGTTCATCATCTTTAGCAAAGTAGAAAAACTGAAACTTCTCGTAAGTATTTTTTTCAAACTCATTTATTAGCCTTTGCTCCGCATTTTTATAAATAACAGGTGCAACTATAAATATTTTTTCTGGCTCTATTTTTTGGATAAGATTAACCAGATTAGTTTTTACGACACATGCGCCAGAAATAATAGATTTGACTACAATTAAATACTGAACGCTTTTGCTAAATGGTTCTTGGTATTTTTTTAATATTGGAGATACTTTTAAATCTTCAACTTCAAAGGGTGAAAATCGTTGATTCCAAAAACAAGCAAAAGCAATATTAGAGAAATAACTTTCTAGGATTGATAGCATACCTTTAGCTAGAAAATCAGCATCTTCAACGGTACAAGCTAAGTATATATTAGGCTTTGCTTCACCAATTTTATTTAAAATAATATGACCAAGACTTCTACCTATCTTGGTCATAGTTTCTCTATATTGCTCGGATGTAACACTTTTATCCGCTAGTATTTCTAAGCGACACTGAACGTCTTGATCACAAAAGTCTGAATATATTCTAGTCATATTAAGAAAATCTCCAATTCTTCAAAGGAAGTGGGAGAATTTTTCTTAATAAGTTCCTGAAACCGTCGGAACCGCTCTGTTTCAATACTATAAGATAGCGTACCTTCATCAAGTCCGTCTTGAAACCTCCAATGTAGAAACCCTCTTGTAAGATTATATGTGAAACCGTCAATTTCACTTAAAATTTTTTCAACTTCAGCATCTAGATGCCACTCCGATTTGAAAGAGCGGATATACGAAGGTATAAAATCTTGAGCTTTCTTCAGAATATCCAGCACTGTTACATTGGACTTATCACTAGCAGCCCAAGCACCAAGTAATACTGATGCTAGACATTCCAATTTATCAGGTTCAGGATGGTCAAAAGCACATAAATATTCTAATGAAACTCTGAAAGTACTGTCTTTAAGAATTGTTTTAGATAAGGTATTTTCAAAACAGAAATAAATTACTTTACTATAACCTCTAATTTCATTAGGCATATTTATATTCAGTCTTCCTTGTAATTCCTGACAAGAAACTACTAGTGAAAGCTCTGATTCTCTAAGAATTGCCTTATTTAAACAATATTGTTTTTTGAAATCATCACTTATCGTTTTTTCACCTTCCCCCCAACTGACATTTAAACTATTTTTTAGTTGGTAATGCCGAAGCGTCATCTCATTCTCACAATTAATTACTAAATCATCAACAAATGTATAACATTGACTTAAAAAATAAATTTTTTTATTGCATTCTATAACGCATCGTGATAATAAAGTTAGTTGGTAAACAGCAAATATATCTTCATATCTTATCCCTTTGCTACAATTGACACCACCTGTATTTTTATGTTGTATATATTTTAAGGCTTGACCACCAAATAATTTTTCTATTTGCTCTTTTGTATACATTATGTGTTTTCTTTAACTCTTTATAATATTAAAGTTTTCTCAAATGCCACTAAAATTTTTTAATTTACTAAACTAATATAAGAGTAATTATCCAAACATTATATTCCAGACTTGCAATATTACAAAACTAAACATATATGAATTTTATCGTGCTAACTAACTTACGCATCAGTAGGTTAGGGGAAAACGAGAAATTAGCTTTGTAGAAGCACTTGTCAGAACTGAAGTACCCGTATGTATTTGACTGTTCTGAAAAAAAACTTTTGAGTGTGATAGAGGAAGAATACAGAATTAAAGATTAAATCCCATGCAGTTCTAATGTTGGACTTGAATGAAAACTAATGCTGCTCGACTACTGGACAAACTAGGTATTCCCTACCAAATCTTGAGCTATGAGGTTGACCCTGACGATCTCGCTGCTGAGAGTACAGCGCAAAAAGTGGGTCTTCCCCCAGAGCAAGTTTTTAAAACTCTAGTAGTCAGAGGTGACACAACAGGTATCTGTTTTGCTGTTGTGCCGGGAAATGCTCAGTTAAATTTAAAAGCCTTGGCGCGGATTTCAGGAAACCGTAAGGTTGAGACAGTTGCCCTGAAGGAAGTCCAGCCACTAACAGGATACATCCGTGGGGGTGTGACAGCTTTAGCTAGTAAAAAAGACTATCCCGTTTACCTTGATGAAACAGCAACCCTATTTGAGCAGATCACTGTTTCTGGTGGAATGCGAGGTATGTTGCTTCTGCTATCTCCAGATGATTATTTACGTGCCGTCAGTGGCACTTTGGGAGCAATTGTACAAAATTAGGGGTTAGTGGATGGATTTGTTCTAGGTTATAAACTTGCTAAAACAAGTAATTCAGTTTGCCAACCTTCACTATGGCTTAGGGTAAGGACAGTATAACCAGTCTCGTACCTAAGATTATCGCGCTCAATCTTATCTTGCTGGCGTTTATCAGGGCTATCATGCACTGAACCGTCACAAAAAACAGCGATCGCCTCTTCCTCATAAACAAAATCTGGTTTACAGTTTGCCTCTGGAATAAATTTCTGAGCAGCATCGGGTAATTTGTACCCCCGTTGATAAATTTGTTGCAAAACCACACGCTCAAAATCAGAGTTAGGGTCTGTCTGTTCCAGCAATTTTTGATATTGCTGATCGCGAGAAAGCCCTTTGACCTGAGTAATAACGCTACTCTCCAGTAAGAGGTCAAGCCAAGGTTTGATTAGGTGACGATTTATCAGTGCATGGTCAAATTGATTGCGGTAAGAGAGCAAGCATTCATAACAAGCTTGAATACAACTGTCTTTAGGTTGTGTGAAATGACAAATGTCGAAAGCTGCATCAGCAATTTTTCTAAATGCCTCTGGTTTTTCTAATAGCTGAGAGAGTACACCTGCACCACCTTCAGCAGCTTCCCAGAACAGTAAATACTTGCCTTCGCCTAGTCGTTC
>JBGTMK010000640.1:0-5831 GCA_041743605.1 Nostoc sp. | reverse complement strand
GCAAGTCGCAAGTCGCAAGTCGCAAGTGAAGAACTCTCAAACGGTTCAGTTTAAGTCCCAGGCTTTTATCAAGCCGCAAGTTTTGTGGCGGGGTCTAAATCCTCGTTACAAAACTTACTTGCGACTTGCGACTTGTCACTTGCGACTTGAGCTTAACGTACCATACCGCAAAAATATTTGCAAACATAACGTCAACTGCCGTACTATCTTTATATTATTTCTCTGTTGTGTATGCCGAAATCAGGATTTAAAACAATCACAGTACCGGACTGGATTGTTGATGAAATTAAGAGACAACCTGACTATAAAGGGAATCAAGCTGCCACTTTGGGGGCGCTCGTTAGGGATGGTGTTGCGGCTCGTGGCGGAGAGTTGGAAAACCCAGCAATATTCCTTGTACAAGTACTGAATCACTTACCTAATTGGGAGCGGCGCGAATCCTGGGAGTTAGCGCTGACTATTTTAAACTGGTTGCAAGAAACAGAGCATGATGCTGATTGATCGGATTGATAGAATTGGTTCATGGGTAATTTTGGTGCAATGCCTCCTTTGGTAAAACTAATTTGCGGTCAAGATAACACGATTGTGGAAGGGGATTTAGTAGAGCTAGCACAAAAGCATGTTGATGATTATGCCAACAAGTGGAAAGAACAATTACAATTGCACGGGCAATCAGACAAATTTTGGGACTGGGATTTTAAACTGGAGTTTATCATTAATAGACAAGCAAACCGTGAAGGCTATGCGATTGAATACAAAGATGAAACTCAAGGGTTAATGCTGATTGAAACCGAAATGCACGGTTCTCGTCTACAAGAGGGAAAACGCTTGGTATATATTGATGGCATAGCTACCGCACCTTGGAATCGGTCATATATCCAACGTCCCCCCAAATTAAAAGGTGTTGGAACTGCATTTTTGGCGTTTGCCAGAACTCGAAGTTCACAGCTAGGTTATGAGGGGAGAGTAGGGTTACATTCACTACCTGGAGTAGAGGAATTTTATGACAACCAAGGCATGATTGATGTGGGAGAGGATGAAGATTACGATGATCTAGTTTATTTTGAGTATGGAGTTTTCCGTTCTCCTGGATAAGGTAGCAAAGGTAAATAAATGAGTCAGCAGGAAAAGAGCGATAATCAAAGTGCCTTTAACCAAGAAAATGCAGTAAATCCAATGGGTTTATTATTTGATGAAGAACGCTTAAGAAAAGCTGTTGAAGCTGAGGATAAAGTTGGTGGAAATATTGGGGCTGGGTTAGATTGGGGGTCAGCACTTGGCTCCTTAGTGGGTAATCTAGAACTTTTGGGACGTTTCACAACATTGCGTATTTCTCTAAATAGAGAAGTGCGGTTGCTGCTAAATAATTGGAATTTAGGCACAGCTACGAAAATTGCTGTAAAAACTGCAAGAGAAAGAATACTTGAAAAGTTTAGACTGCCGACACCAGAGGTAAGAGAATACATACTTGCTACTCTGGAAAATGATCAGCTTTATGGCGAAGAATTCATTTCTAATCGAGAAATACTGCGCGAACTTCTTGGATTGTTATTAAAACAAGAAGATTGGGAAACTATTGCAGCAGTTGCAGCAGATTCGTTAAAAAAAGAAATCATATATCAAGCTGTTGTTGAAAAAATTTCAGCGTGAGTTTGAGTTTGCACTTGACAATTCATTAATTTTTGGAGCATTTGCTCTCATTTGAAAACTATTGCCTTAGTGACGGGTAGTTTCCGCAGGCTCCTTTTGTTGTATATGAGTTGGTTTTTGTTTGGTTCGGGGCACAACAACATACCCTACTGCACCAACTCCAATCATTCCACCGGCTATGATATACATAATATTTTTAGTGAAGTATTGAGAGCCAATGTATCCAAAGGTGATTGCTAGAACTGTTGTGACGATCATTTGAGGTACTTTCATATCTAAACTGTGTTGCTTGGTTATTAAACAAAGGAAGGAAAGATTGCTGTTGTGTGGCAATTGATACTGTACTATTCATTGGTTTGTCGCTTAGGCTTTTCACCAAATGAGGCACTAGCAACAAAGCTGGAAAACCCGACAAGCATCCAGCCCAAGCAGATATGTTTTCGTATCTGCCATTCATATTGCTTGCTCTGGGAAATTGATTTTGTGTTCGCCTCAATAATCTCTAAGCCCCAACAGGAAAGTGTACCTATCCCAAACAAGCAACTACTGGCAATAGAGGCAACCGCGATTGTGTTTAGAATCCGAACACTCAAACTCGGATTTCTTACAAGAGGCTTTTGTTGACGGTAAGTACGGAGCAGAGCTAATTTGTTTGTGCCTAAAGGTTTAATATGCTCTTGTTGAATCAGAGGGTAAGCAATTTGCTGATTATTAGTCATTTGTCGTCATCAGTATGTAGTTTTAATCGCATCTATATCAGTGAACGTATGATAAGCTTCCGTTATAGGTTGCACTACATTCCACAGAGGGGTATCAACTTTTCTTTGGTAATAATTTAATTCCTGAATGCTGAATTCCTCTTCACAAAGCCTTCTTTCGCTTCACCAACAGCGATCGCAGGTAATGCCGACAGGCTGCCTCTCCTCGATAAATCAGAATCCGCAGCGCCTGTATTTCCTGCATTGGAGAAACACAGATTTCAGCGATGGCTGCAATCAGATTTTGTTGCTTCTGCATATAATCTTGATGCTGCTGCTCCAACACAGCAATTTTGGAGTTTAACTCCTGTATCTGCCGCAATGCTTGCGTCAGGGACGATTCTTTGTTTCGAGAGCGATTCTCTAGAGTTAACGTCATTTTCTTACCCTTCTAAATTTAGATTCTTTGTGTTTACTGTTGAATCATCTGCTTCATATTATCGATTGCATCCAAGACTTCCCCCAAAATATTGAAAGCATCGTTTAAAACCATGTCATTCAATGTAGAAAAGTATTCGGAGGATTCGATATTGCGATAATCTTGACTACTGCTAATAAGCCGCAGTGTATATTGACACCCTTGCAATATGGCTTGAATTTCTGAAGTAGTTAGCTTAATTTCCATTGGTGTGTTCTAACGTTGAAAAACTGAATCAATTTCGCCGTTATCAATAGCATTTTTGGCATGGCGAACAGCTTGTGTATGATTGTCAAAAGTTTGAGTTAAAGGTGATGCCCAAGTTGTTTTTAACAGACCTGTTTTTCCCACATGAACATCTACAGCACCATCTGATAATTCCGTAGTCTCGATTTTGTAGCCGCCATGTTTAGTTTTGTACTCTTTCATTATTGTTTCACTCCCTAAAATTTATCTCGTTGAATGCTGAAGCTTGCTCCGACTAAAGAAATGCCTAAGAAGGCAGAAAAACTTACCAGCATTACACCCAAGCAAATACTTTTTTGCTGCTGCCAACCAGAGATGATGATGTTGGGATTAGCATTTGTCTCGATAATCTCCATTCCCCAGCAGCCCATTGCTCCAACTCCTGAAAAGCCAGTGATTAGCAGTGTGGTGATTGCAGTTGTTTCTATGGTGCGGTCAATCAAAATCCTGGGGTTAAATCTTTTTCGAGTCCTGCGTAGAAGTAATTTCGGTTTACTGTTTAAAGGCATAGACGATTGTTGAAGTATTTTTTGAGTTCTCATTTGGCTTCATCTAACTCCACAAAAAAACCTGCACCAGTATTTGTCACTTTCACCAGTTTTCGATTGACCAGTGTTTGAATCACACTAAGACTAAAACTGATGGTACATAATCGTGCGCTACCCCCACAACGACGAAGATACTGTAGGCATAGTGAGGAATTGTCAGTAGAGGTAGGATGAGTAGATTTTCTCGGCATGATATTTTTCCTAGTGTTATGAGAAGAAATGTTTACTTCAATTCAGTTCAGGCAATTCTGCAAGCGCTCCTTCCATCCATGCTTGAATTGCTTCCATCTCAGAAACACCTCGCAATACAGCATCGATTACGTGTTTCTGATAAGAGTTAGCAGCATGGTTGGGATGTCCAAACTTATTACCAGCCCAAGCCAAACACATAGTCTTCACTAGTTCATCAATTTGAACAGAATCAAGCTCACTCGGACTCGTAACATTTCGAGAATGCAGCCACTCTTTGACTAAATCCAAAGGATAATTTAAAAGTGTGCGAACTTCTTTGACTCGCAAATCTTTTGGGCTGATTGATGGTGCAGTTACAGCTTGTTTCGGTTGCTGGACTCTATACTGTTGATTGTCTTTGCGGGGTCTAATGTTATTCTGGGGCTGTTCAGGCTTTTGAAGAGTCGTTGCGCCTTCAGCATCATTATCTTCATCAGCAGTCACCGATAAAATTGCACAAACTGCATATCGTCGTGCATAAGTTAATGCTGCACCAAACTTCTGAGAATCACTAATTTCGGGTAAAGGATAAGTGCTGGTGATACTCTCTCCAGATTCATGAAAAACATGAGTCCGTAGCACGGTTTTACCTTCAAAGATTTCGGTGGTTTGAATTATTACTAATCCATGTTTACCAAGCGCAGGAGTGACAGCATCCAATACAGCATCTAGTGTTGCATATTTGCGCTTGTAGTGAGGATTAGTACCGTCTTTTTGAATTGGATTAAACTCTGATTTTGCCTTGATTAAAGCTTTGATTAATTCTTGCATTAGTCAATACCAAACTTTTACCAACCGCTTTCATTGATATCGCCAGACACTTTTTTGCTAGACTTAGCTTTACTTATCTGAAACTCTGAGGCTTTTAGCACAGGCATTGCCGCTTGTTTTACTGAAGCTTTGGCTTGATGATAGAGGAATTGGGTTATCCCATCCGCGTCTTCCCCATCTTCGACTTGCGCCCACAAAGAACAACCCAATTCCAGCGATTCATAGTCGCCGAGATTGAATTTTCTGGAGTAGCTAACAGATACAGTTGTGAATTTCATGTGATTTCAGTTTTGGTATATGTTGGTTGTTAATTCTCTTCGCTAGGATCAAGCATTTCAATACTGAGTCTCTTACATAAGTCGCTAGCTTTTACACCAACAATTCCTGGTTGAATTTCAGTAGATAATTCCTCAATGATTGAGTGAAAACCAGGGTCTTCATCATTAATTTCAACCTCAATCAAACCAGGATTATTCGATATAACAGTTGCCCAACTTGGTAAAGATTGAGGAATACTAGTTGCATAAAGTTTCATACTTCTGCATCCTGATTAAACTTGATTTCAACATTTTTTTCTACGCACCCCATCGCCTCGCCTAAGTAGTGCAGAACATCGCCCAAATGAGTTGTGGCTTCTGGATCAATCTTTTTATCCGCAATTAACAAGAGCCAGTTTTCATCTTGAGCGATCGCCTGAATCTTCAGATAGCACGAGTTGAATTCTTGTAGGATTTCTATGGGTGACATTGGCTTATCCGATGAGTTGTGGTGTTCTATTCCGATAAACTAATAATTTGGTTTTGATCCTTGTCTTACGGTGGGTCTTACTGCCCACCTGTTTTTTACACTGCAACCAAATGTTTCGCTGCTGGAACATATCTCTTTAACCGCTCCCACTCGTCAAAAGTTAGTGCGTCAAATTCTTTATCGAGTAATTCCTCTTCTGTGAATGGTTGTTCTGTAGCCGTTGTAAAGTAGCCTGTCATCGTCATAAATTCATCCAACCCAACTGCTGCATCAACCGGCTCGGCGTATCGAATCTGATCTACAGCATTCGACCAGTGGGTGATGTGTTGAAATACTACCCCAATCATGGAATCAGCTTTAGACACGTCCGGAATATGATTTGGGTACAAAAAAATGGTAGAAAGTAAAATTGACCCTCTACCAAAATCTAATTAAATGATTAATATCTTTGATTATATACAA
>JBGTMK010000639.1:0-2400 GCA_041743605.1 Nostoc sp. | reverse complement strand
TCCCCAAAAGTTGCTTTGCTCTTCGTGGATACTTTTGTATATAATCAAAGATATTAATCATTTAATTAGATTTTGGTAGAGGGTCAATTTTACTTTCTACCATTTTTTTGTACCCAAATCATATTCCGGACGTGTCTATTGCTTCACTTAGATTTGCTTCTCGCAGAAATGCTTGGTTGAAGTTGGCTTTACCTAGCCGTGTCTGACGTAAATCGGCATTGCTAAAATCTGCGCCTCTGAGGTTTGCATTCGTTAACTCTGCTTCTTGCAGATTGACTCGTTGAAAGTTTCTTTCTCCAGTAGCATAGAGTTTGAGAATTTCATCCACGTCCATTAACTGTTTAAGCATTGTCGAATATCAGTATAAAATTCAAAAACTCGGTTTAATTTAGGATCTTAAATAAATACGGTTATGTAGCAATAACAAGGAAGTAATTTTAGCTTTTAGAACATCGGAATACTGTGACTCAAAAAGATATCATTAGTTGGTTCACTCACTGTATTGTATTCAACCGAGAGCTGCTATATGAAACCATTCCTTTTTGTAACTGACTTAGATGACACCCTCGTGTATCGCACCGTAGGCGATGACAGCGCTTTAGCAGAACTAAATCAACTACTAAGTCAACATCGCCAAGAATATGGTACCAAAATTGTTTATTCTACCGGGCGATCGCCTGTACTTTACAAAGAACTCCAAGCTCAAAAAAATCTTTTGCAACCTGATGCCCTCGTCCTTTCGGTGGGTACAGAAATCTACCTTGATGGTACTGATACTCCAGACTCAGGTTGGTCAGAAATCCTCTCTCCGGGATGGGATCGGGAAACTGTATTATCTATCACAAAAAAATATACTGAGTTAATTCAGCAACCAGATTCAGAACAGCGTGCCTTCAAAGTGAGTTTTTTCTTAGAACAGGAAGCATCTGCCAATGTTCTCCCAGAACTTAAAGCGGAGTTGCAGAAATATAAATTAAATGTAAAGTTAATCTACAGTAGCGGTATTGACCTTGACATTGTACCCCATAGCAGCGATAAAGGTCAGGCAATGCAGTTTTTACGCCAGAAGTGGAAATTTGCAGCAGAACAAACAGTTGTCTGTGGTGATTCAGGTAATGATATTGCTTTATTTGCTGTAGGCAACGAACGGGGAATCATTGTGGGGAATGCCCGAAAAGAGTTACTCCAATGGCACGATGAGTATCCCGCTGACCATCACTACCTGGCTTCATGTTTTTGTGCAGGTGGAATTATCGAAGGCTTAAATTATTTTGGTCTCTTGTAATGATTAGTTATCTAAAAGGTATAGTCGCTGGTATCCAAACAATAGGCGCTAATCGAGTGATCCTGACTCTAGAAGTGAATGGCTTGGGGTATGATTTGCAAGTTCCCCAACGGCTAGCAAACCAGTTACCAGAGTCGGGAGGAGTGGCGCAAATTTTTACCCATTTGCAAATTCGCGAAGAAGTGCCCTTTCTATATGGCTTTGCTTCGCCATCTGAACGCGACTTATTTCGCCACTTGCTGACTGTTACAGGTATTGGTGCAGCCTTAGCGATCGCACTCCTGGATACTCTGGAACTACCAGATTTAGTCCAAGCAATTATCGCTGGCAATACACAAATCTTAATTCAGGCTCCAGGTGTCGGGAAAAAAATCGCTGAACGCATCTGTTTGGAACTGAAAAGCAAATTAGTCGAGTGGCGCAAATCAGCTGGGTTCTTCGTCGCCACAGGTGGGCCAGCCCCCGGAATTCTCGAAGAGGTACAAATGACCCTCTTCGCTTTGGGATATACTGCCCATGAAGTCAGTCACGCCCTCCATGTGGTCAGCGAAGACATCGGACTACCCAAAGATGCTTATGTCGAAGACTGGATTAAACAAGCGATCGCTCATCTTAGTAGCGAGCAAGTTTAATTGTCATTTGTCATTGGTCATTTGTCATTTGTCATTTGTCATTTGTTATTCTCCCCCTGCCCCCCTTATGCCCACTGACCGAAAACAACTCATGATACAAGCCCCTAAATTAATTTATTATTTATGGGGATCATTAATTTTGAATTTTGAATTTTGAATTTTGAATTCGGAGCGAAGCGACGTGACCCTTATGCCTGGCTAGAACAGTCCTTAGCAACAATTCATCGGGCAGACTGGTATCGTTCGGTACAACCTATCAATGGTCGTCCGGGTGCAACGGTGGTTTTAGCTGGGCAAGAGGTAATTAATTTTGCCAGTAATGACTATTTGGGATTGGCTGGGGATGATCGGTTGATGGCAGCTGCAACTGCTGCGATCGCCGAATTTGGAACTGGTAGTACTGGTTCTAGATTACTCAGTGGGCATCGACAATTACACAGGGAGTTAGAGGAAGCGATCGCATCTACCAAACAAACAGAAGAT
>JBGTMK010000638.1:0-3136 GCA_041743605.1 Nostoc sp. | reverse complement strand
AACTTGTAGCCCACCCCAACAACAGTTTTAATAAAAGTGGGATTTGCCGGATCAGGCTCAATCTTTTTTCGCAACCGAGCTACATGAGTATCCACCACTCGTTCATCGCCAAAAAAGTTATCTCCCCAAAGTTTATCAATTAGTTGGGTGCGATTCCAAACTCGACCAGGATTGCTGACAAAGGTAGTTAGCAAGTTAAATTCTAGGGTAGTTAAGTCCAAAATTTCAACTTCCTGAGAATTCATCTGGCGACTGGCAGTGCGCTGCTCTACATCGACAATAAAATGTTGGGTACGATTGATTTGATGTTGTCCCCCTTGGCGGAGACTACGCCGTAATAGTGCCCGCACCCTAGCTACCAATTCTCTGGGGCTAAAGGGTTTTACCATGTAATCATCAGCACCAGTAGACAAACCAATGACGCGATCGATTTCTTCACCCTTAGCCGTGAGCATTAAAATATAAGGATCTTTTGCACCTGGTTTCTGGCGAATTCTGGCACAAACTTCCAACCCATCCAAACCCGGAATCATTAAATCTAAAATGATTAAATCAGGTGATTGCTCCTGAAACATCCGCAAAGCATTTAGACCATCACGGCTAGTGCGACAAAAAAATCCTTCTTTTTGTAAAGAGAGTTCGATTAAATGAGCAATTTCTGGTTCATCTTCAACTATTAAAATATCCATTTAAATTAAGGTTGAGCAAAATGGAAAGACTGAAGAAGACACAAAGACGCATCTTCTTTGTCTACGTCTTTGTATCACTACATCTTCTTTATTAATTAAAGGTTTGAATTTGATGCTGTTCGATAACTATAGCCAAGATTAGAATCTTTTTGAATGTGTGTTTTAATACTATCGAGGTCAATAAAGCAGTCAGCAACATCAATCAAACTTTCACTAGTCGTTGTTTGCAAACTCACCACTTCCACTCGAACACCCATTCTGCTGACAGCGTTTACAGCATAAGCTAAATCTCCATCCCCACTCACTAAAACCGCAGTATCATAATAAGGAGCTAAAGTTATCATATCTACAGCAATTTCTACGTTCAGATTTGATTTTTTGAAATTCTCTGCTGCCAGGACAAGCTCTTTTGCCACTACACGATAGCCATTACGACGCATCCACAACAAAAAACCCTGTTGCTTTTCATTGCTGAGATCAACCCCAGTATAGAAGAAAGCACGCAACAGTCTTGAACCGTTGGTTAAATGACAAAGCAATTTAACATAGTCAATTTCTATGCCCAGTTGCAAAGCTGTATGAAACAGACTTAAGCCATCAATAAAAATAGCAACTCGACCACGATTTAAGCTATTAAAAATTGAACTATCAGGTGCAGGATCTCGCATCTTAGTATCTTTACCTTTGACAGCAGTATCGCTCACATTCTGTCCTTGCCAATGGGGTTTAGCTTTGAGTACTTTAGATTCCTTAAATTCATTTCTTTGTCTGCTAAAATTAGTTATAATCATTGATACCTCTGATTTTAAAACTAGAAAAATTTTTCGGTAAATTCTCTATAGTATAGTCTGTGCTGATTTACAAACCCAGCAGGTAATGGTCTTAAGTCACTACATGCAGATAAACTTAAGTAGCGCTCAATAAAATTCAAAGTAGACAGCCCAAGAGTTTGTCAATTTTCCCAGGAACGGTTTAACGAGATGTTGCCTCTGTCCACAAATATGTTAATCTTTACCCACCAAGACAGCAAGAGTCTGGAGAAAATAAATCTTTTTGTCAGATAGGGGGAAAGCTCCGCGAACGTCATCTATCTATATTTTATTTTACCTCTGCATTTGAATAACCTTGCAGTCAGTAAGTTGTGATTTCACACAGGCTAAGGACGCTCAAATACTGGCAAAGAGTGTAATATGCGATGCCGGCGGCGGGTTACGCCAACGCACTTTCAAAAGTTAGGTTGTACTCAGGTATTTAAGTAATTTTTAATGTGATCAGCACTGACGACAATACCAGAATCCCGACTTCTTTAAAGAAGTCGGGATTCTAAATTTTAGTCTTTAGCTAACTTGTTGTTAGATGTGTAGTAAACCTTACTACCAGCATCAGGTACAAAATGGCAGCTAACACATGAATTCCATAATGACTTCCAAATGGGTTCTTCCGATTTGTGGAAATACTCACCCATCACCGGTTTTATTGCCTCAGTTGCCTTCAACAAATTGTAGTGAGGGATGTTAAGGAATATGTGGTGAGCAACATGAGTCCCAATATCGTGATGGATATGATTAACCAAACCATAATCACGGTCAATACTAGAAATCGCGCCTTTTAGGAAAGTCCAATCTTCTCCACGATACCAGGGAAGCTCTGGCTCAGTGTGGTGCAAGAATGTCACCAAATCGAGCCAAATTATGAACACAAGGTAGGGTACAGCATAATATTTCAGCAACCACATCCAACCCCATTGGTAGGTGAGGAAACCGAGCAAACCTATCATGCCAATCAAAAGTACAGTACTAGTGAGGACATCCCATTTTTCCGATGGCTTGAAAAGAGAACTACTGGGCAAAAAGTGGGAGCCTTCCTTATTAGGAGAACGCTTAAACAAATACACAGGATAAGCTAAGAGAAAAACATAATATCTGCCGATCTTCTGTGCTAAAGGCATCTCCTTGTATTGTGATTCGGTCACAGGATACCAGCTTTCATCGTTATCGATATTGCCAGTATTTTTGTGATGAGTTCTGTGGCTTATCCGCCAACCATGATAAGGAACAAGTATTGGTGTGTGAGAAAGATGTCCAATCAAATCATTCAGCCATTTATGCTTAGAAAAAGATTGGTGTCCGCAGTCATGTCCGACTACAAACAAAGCCCAAAACATCGTTCCTTGCATTAGCCAGTAAATCGGGAAGAAAAGCCAAGAATCCAGGTAAGAAGCAACTGCATAAAGCAGACCAATAATCAGGATGTCACGAAAGAAGTAAAAAAGTGATTTTGTCACATTGGGCTGAAAGCATTCAGCAGGGATTGCAGCTTTTAAATCCCCAAGAGTAAAAGGCAATTTAGTCGCATCCTCAGACGTTTCACCGCCTGGAGGATTGTTGAATCTGATGGTATCTTGTTGGACTGGATTCTTTTGTTAGATATAAATCGGAACTTGATTT
>JBGTMK010000637.1:0-13286 GCA_041743605.1 Nostoc sp. | reverse complement strand
ATTTAGCTAAACTTCAGAATTAACCGTTGATAGCAGGAGCGGTAAGAGCTACAGGAGCGGAATCGCCAGCAGCCAAATCTAGAGGGAAGTTGTGAGCGTTACGCTCGTGCATTACTTCCATACCCAGGTTAGCGCGGTTGATTACATCTGCCCAAGTTGCAATCACACGACCTTCAGAGTCAATGATTGATTGGTTGAAGTTGAAACCGTTCAAGTTGAACGCCATTGTGCTTACACCCAAGGCGGTGAACCAGATGCCGATTACAGGCCATGCTGCGAGGAAGAAGTGCAGTGAACGGCTGTTGTTGAAAGAAGCGTATTGGAAGATTAGACGACCGAAGTAGCCGTGGGCTGCAACGATGTTGTAGGTTTCTTCTTCTTGACCGAATTTGTAACCGTAGTTTTGTGACTCGGTTTCGGTTGTTTCACGAACCAAGGAAGAGGTTACTAGTGAACCGTGCATTGCAGAGAATAAGCTTCCACCGAATACACCAGCTACACCTAGTTGGTGGAAGGGGTGCATCAAGATGTTGTGTTCTGCTTGGAACACGATCATGAAGTTGAATGTTCCTGAGATACCCAAAGGCATACCGTCAGAGAATGAACCTTGTCCGATGGGGTATACCAAGAAGACTGCACTTGCTGCTGCTACTGGAGCAGAGTAAGCGATCGCAATCCAAGGACGCATACCTAAGCGGTAGGATAATTCCCATTCACGACCCATGTAGCAGAATATGCCAATCAGGAAGTGGAAAACTACCAACTGGTAAGGGCCGCCGTTGTACAACCACTCATCTAAGGAAGCTGCTTCCCAGATTGGGTAGAAGTGCAAACCGATGGCGTTGGAGGAAGGAACTACTGCACCGGAGATGATGTTGTTTCCGTAGATCAAGGAACCTGCAACAGGTTCGCGGATACCATCGATGTCTACTGGAGGAGCAGCGATGAAAGCGATTACGAAACAAGCGGTAGCGGCTAGCAAGGTTGGAATCATTACGACGCCGAACCAACCGATGTAAATCCGGTTGTTGGTGCTGGTGATCCATTCGCAGAATCGATCCCATACGTTGGCGCTTTCGCGACGTTGTAAGGTTGTTGTCATTGTTTTATGATTGCGGTAATTTTGTGATTTATATATCAGGCCGTTGTGTCTTTGCCTGTGAAACTACTTTACACTGCTTTACAATTTTTAATCAAGTTTTATTACTTCAGAAAAGCTGATGAAAGTTATTAGTTTTACTTATTAAAGAGTTTTAGTTTAGTGTTTGCAGGGGTTCCAAATACTATAGAAAACTTAATGGGTTTGAGGCGCAATCTTATTCACTGGAGTTTAGACTAAGCAATGCAAAACGACCTAGCACTGCTGAGTTAATAAGAGGCTGGCTAAGAGTATGAACAATCTTTGATATTAAACAGCTACGGATGCTTCTTTGCGAGGTAGAGTTGCTGTCTTTTTAATTGATTTTTCATGTATCAGGATATAAAATATAAATCTGTAACAAACACTACAAAATTCCTATTTCTCCAAAAAAAAGGATAAGCTTAGAATACAGATGATATCCGGTTCGCAAAGATACCGTGATTAGGAGAAAATTTTATGATTTCAAAATCACTGTTGCTGCCAGAACCAGCTTCTCCAGCGCATATATGCCCATTCGATCAAGCGTGTAGCTACTTAGAAGCGGCAGCTAAAGAATTAAATTTAAATCAGGGTTTGCTGGAAATTCTCAGCCACCCGCGTAAGGTTGTCACAGTTTCCATTCCCGTGAAACTAGATAATGGGGAAATACAAGTTCTCGCTGGACATCGTGTGCAGCACTGCGATGTTTTAGGCCCCTACAAGGGCGGAATTCGTTACCATCCGGCTGTGACACTGCGGGAAGTATCCGCTCTAGCAATGCTGATGACTTGGAAATGTGCCTTGTTAGGTATTCCTTATGGTGGTGGTAAGGGTGGTATTCCTATAGATCCAAAACGCTATAGTGTTGGTGAATTAGAGCGAATCAGCCGCCGTTATATCAGCGAGTTAATTAAAGATATTGGGCCTTCCGTAGATATTCCTGCGCCAGATATGGGTACTTCGTCCCGTGAAATGGCTTGGATGATGGACACTTACTCTGTGAATATTGGTAACGCTGTACCAGGAGTTGTGACTGGGAAACCGCTTTCTATTGGTGGTTCTCTAGGACGAGAAATGGCAACCGGACGTGGTGTGATGATTACTGTGCGTGAGGCGCTAGCAGATCAAGGTAAATCTTTGGCAGGAGTGCGAGTAGTTATTCAGGGGTTTGGTAATGTAGGTGGTGCCGCAGCAGAATTACTATATGAAGCAGGTGCGAAAATTCTTGCCGTTTCAACGGGTGCTGGAGGAATATTTTCCGAAGTTGGTCTTGATATTCCCAAGTTGAAAGTTTATGCTGCTGAAAATCGCAAGAGTATTGTGGGTTTCCCGCAATCTGTACCAATTAGCAATGCAGATTTATTAACTTTACCCTGCGATGTCTTAATACCAGCGGCTCTGGAGAACCAGATCACTGAAGAAAATGTGAATCAGGTACAGGCGCAGATTGTGGCAGAAGCAGCAAACGGCCCGGTTACTCTTGAGGCTAATTTGGCCTTAGAGGCACGGGGTGTGATAGTGCTACCAGACATTTTAGCGAATGCTGGCGGTGTGGTAGTTAGTTATTTGGAGTGGGTACAGGGTCTTTCTTACGTATTTTGGGATGAAGAGCGCGTCAACCGTGAAATGGAACATTTGATGGTGCAAGCCTACCGGAAGGTAATTCACCAATCACAGGTGCGGCAAATTCCTTTAAGGTTAGCAGCTTACACGCTGGGGGTAGGTAGAGTGGCTCAGGCACTGAGTGACAGAGGTCTTTATCCCTAGTTTTTTTAGTTGTTCATGAGGCAGAATAGATCATTGTTGGCAGTCATTTTACTTAAATTGGCAGTGATTTATCTTGAGTTCGTCAGGAGGCAGGAGGAAATGCGCTATCCTGCCTCTTTCAAGGTTTGACTCTAATTCTTCGCCTGTGGCTGCGAACCAGGAATAGTTACATCGATTGGTGTCACCTGTGCTGCTAGTTGCGTCAATGGTGGTTGAATGGCAGTTTGATTTCCCACTACTAGAGTCACGATATTGTCTGGCTTGAGGTATTCTCGTGCTACCCGTTGCACATCAGCAGATGTGGTGGCGGCGACGGCTTTTTGATAGCGAAAGAGGAAATCAGCAGGATAGCCGTAATATTCGTATCGCATCAGCCGTGATAAGGTTTGGCTGGGGTCTTGAAAGTTGAATACAAAGGAGTTGAGTGTAGAGTCTTTTGCAAAAGCGAGTTCTTTTGCAGTTACTCTTTGAGTTTGAATGCGCTTGATTTCACTTTGTAAGGCTTTGACAAACTGCACAGTAGCATCCGATCGCGTTTGTCCACCAGCAATAAACATCCCAGGATAGTCGAAACGGGGACTCCACTGGCCATAGACAGAGTAAGCTAAACCTTGGCGCGATCGCAATTCATTAAATAAGCGTCCACCAAATCCATTTAACACTCCATTCAAAACATCCAGTGCTGCATAATCGGGATTGTCAAACCGTCCGCCTAAATGGCCAATCAACACACTACTCTGCGTCAGTTGTGGCTGATTAACAAAAAATACTCCACCTGTATTAGCTTGCAAAACCTTTGGCAATGTGGGTTTAGCAATACCTGGATTACGCCGCCAATCGCCAAACTGAGCTTGAACGAGCGATCGCATTTTCTTCGGATCAAAATCTCCTACAATCCCCAAAATCATATTATTGGGGTGGAAATATTGCTGATAAAACTTGAGCAAATCCTCACGCTCAACCTGATCCACCGTTGCATACTCTATGGTGCGAGCATAAGGGCTATCTTTGCCATAAATCAATTTCTTAAATTCTCGACTGGCAATCCCATTTGGATCGTCATTGCGACGGGCAATGCCACCCTTAGCCTGAGTTTTCGCCAAGTCTAGCTTTTCTTGAGCAAATGCTGGCGATCGCAAAACCTCAGCAAACAGCCCAAACACCGTTTCTAAATCGTCACTGAGGGCTTCAAAGCCGGCATTACCAGCAGCTTCACTAATACTAGTTTCCACCGAAGCTGCTCGTTGTTCTAATATCTCATTGAGTTCATCAGCCGAATGCTTCTTAGTTCCCCCAGTCCGCATCACCGTGCCTGTAAAACCAGCTAAACCAACCTTTTCCATTGGTTCCAAGCGATTTCCTGTCCGCACAAACGCCGTCCCACTCACCAACGGCAATTCATGATTCTCCATCAAATATACAACCAAACCGTTTTGGAGAACAAATCGCTCATATTTGGGTACCTTAATCTCAGGTAGCGGTGGCAACTGCAACTCAGTATAATGCTTTGCCTCAGCCGTCGCCGCCAGAGAAAAGTTACAAGTTAAAAGTAAACACGTAAAAACAGCAACCAAGGCATAAACAAACCCCTTCCAATTTTGGATTTTGAATTTTGTTAGCGCAGCGTTAGCAAGTCCGCAATCGTCATTTTGAATTTTGAATTTTTTACCCTTCACCTTGTGCCTCTGCATACTCTCTTCCTTAGCATCCTTCGTGGTTCGTTTCTCTTAAGCTTCTTTTGACAACAGCTTACCAATGGTGCGATTTTCCGGCGTAAATGTCTCCTTTGCTACCCGCACAATATCAGCAGTCGTCACCGCCGAAATATCATCTAACTGCTTAAACAAATTCCGCCAAGAGCCAGTTTTTACCTCATATTCCAACAATTGTTGAGCCATCCCCATATTGGAATCGAGGGTACGTAACAAACTCGCCCGTGCTTGGGTTTTCACCCGTTGTAAATCAACCGCCGCTACAGGCTCAGTTTTTAATTTGTCAATTTCTTGGCGCAAAGCCACTGCTAACTCATCAACTGTATGACCAGGAGCCGTGAGAGCATAGAACAACATCAGGTTTGGATATTTGTCTCCAGGAAATCCACTAAAACCTTGAGCATTTAGCGCCAAACGTTGCTTTTCTACCAAAGATTTATATAGCCGCGACGTGCGCCCGTTACTTAACAAACTAGCAATGAGTTCATAGATTGCATTATCTGGATGAGTACCTGCCGGACGATGATAACCTTCTAAATACCAGGGTTGAGAAGGTAGCTGTAAAGTAACTTCCCGTGTTTCTTGTTGTGGTGGTTCCACCGGGATTTGTTCAACAGCTTTGGTTTTTGCTTGATAGCGGCCAAAATAAGTTTGCGCCAGTTTTTTCACCTCAGCCGCGTTGACATCTCCGACAATGGCAATGGTCAAATTACTTGGTACGTAGTGAGTATCAAAAAACTTTTGGACATCTTCTGGTGTCAGATTGCGGATATCTTCGTCATAACCAATCACCGGACGCCTGTAGGGATGAACTTTGTAAGCAGTATCGATAAACTTTTCCACCATCATACCAATGGGTGAATTATCTACCCGCATCCGTCGCTCCTCTAAAATTACATCTCTTTCTTTATAAAACTCACGACGAATAACAGGATCAAGAAATCGCTCCGACTCCAACGACATCCAAAGTTCTAACTTATTAGCAGGAAAGCTGTATAGATAACGGGTAGCTTCAGTTGAAGTATTGGCATTTAAACCCACGCCTCCCGCTTGTTCAACAATTTGCCCCAATTCGTTTTGCTTGACTAGCTTGGCTGCTTGCGCTTCCACTTTCTTAAACTCAGCTTCTAACCTAGCAACCTCATCTTTTTTGCCATCGGTTTTTGCGGTTTTAATTTGGGCATCTAACCGTTCTAAAGCTTCAAATAGTGGTTTTTCTTTTTTGTAGTCTTCTGTACCAATGCGCGTTGTGCCTTTAAATGCCAAATGTTCCAGAAAGTGAGCTACGCCAGTTTTACCATCTGGCTCATCTACACCACCGACATTCGCATAGGTAAGAAAAGAAACTACGGGCGCTTGATGCCGTTCCAAAACAATGAATTTCAGACCATTGTCGAGGCGAAACTCCGTTAACTGCTTGATGACTCGATCTAGATAAGGTTGAATCGAACTTTGAACTGGTGGGGTTTGAGTTTTGGTTTCTTGAGGAGAAGGTGCTGTCTGAGTTTGAGCCAGAGCAATTTCTGGTAGTAATCCCCACGAGAAAACGATCAAAGCTAACAAAGTGACAAACAACCGCCGCAATATGACAGATACTTGATCTGACCAATCCAAAATCCCCAATTTAAAATCTAAAATTGACCGACTGATCTGGTTCATAAGCGAAAATTAAGATAAAGTTACATTACCTAAATAACAGGATACTTAGCAAAAGGGCGTTAATCTTGTATTAAGCTTTCAGTGGGTCTTTGTACTTGACATTAGACAATAATGCTACAAGTCCTGTTCCGGATATCTAACCATAACTGTTATGCGAGTTTTTAATTCTTCCCCGCCTTCAGAGGCTCAGACGCGCACCCGGATTTTACAGGCCGCACAAAGGTTGTTTGCCTCTCAGGGATTTGACGGTACTACCACCCGCGATTTAGCACAAGCGGCAGGTGTCGCTGAAGGCACTCTGTTTCGTCATTTTCCCAATAAAAAAGCAATTTTAGTAGAAGTAGCCACGAGTGGCTGGGTAGAGATTCTCACCGATTTGTTGACAGAATTGAGTGAAATGGGCAGCTATAAAGCCGTAGCTCAGGTGATGCGCCGTCGGATGTGGAATTTCCAAAAAAATGCCGATTTGATGCGCGTTTGTTTTATGGAAGTACAGTTTCACCCCGATTTGCGCGATCGCATTCAATTAGAAGTCATTAATAAAATGACCGATGTCGGGGAAGCATTCTTTCAAACAGCGATGGATAAAGGCATTTATCGTCAAACTGACGCCAAGCTAGTTGCTAAAGTTTTTTTAGGAATGTTTGCGATCGCAGGTTTTTCCAACAACACCATCATAGAACCTGACGCTTCCCCCCAACAAATGCAGGAAATGGCCGAAGGACTCGCTGATATCTTCCTGAATGGTGTTTTAGCAAAAGAGTAGAGATTGGGAAAGAGGAGGCAGAAGGCAGAAGTTCTTTAATTTTGAATTGATTCTCCTTAATCCCACTCCCTACTCCCCACTCAGCACTATTTTCGCTTGCTGACTCCACTGTTGTACTAGCTCAATTGCTGGACACAAATCTCGTCGCTGCATTGTTGCTACTTGCAAGCGCATAATTTGTTGGTGCAATCTATGAGTGGGAGTCTGAGCTAACTGTGCTACAGAACCAATACCTGCATGGAGCAATAAACCACAATATTGTATGCCGACACTGGGAATACGCGCCAAGTCAGCTAAAGCCATCCATTTATTTACATACTGAACATGAATCTGTAGTTTATTGGCTAAGGCTAGTCTTTTCTCTAGAGTCTTCCCTTGTTTGACTAGCGCCACTGTGCTGATAATCCCACAATTTTGCAGTTGAGATTGTTCCTCATGGCTCAGTCCAGGTAATTGCTCAATTGGCCAGTCATGAGATTGGATAGGACTTCTACTATCTTTGTTTTTAGCAGACATTTTTGAAATTAAAATATAGGCTTCTTGAAATATTGTGACAGTACTCGCATAACAGCATATAGGACTCCGATTTGATTTCTGAAAACATACTGAGACTGAAAAGCCCGTTTTATCAGGGTTTTATCTGAAATCTTGTTCAGAAATCAGATATGAGTCCTATATATAGCAGCCTCACTCATTTCAGGGAGATATTCATAATTTTAAATTTTACATTACTTAATGTAGTTTGGTTTTTTCTCGCCGACTTACTTAAATCGCGTCTATACATCAGGGTTTTGTTGCTCATTCTGAACTGGATTGACTTAAAAACTGGCGTGTTTTCTCATAGCAACATAGTGTCTTGCTGTTGTACTCATTTCAATAACAAATTCTGTGCCTTGACCTAATTGAGAATTACACTTAAGTTTACCTTGATGTTTTTCAACTATAATTTGCCGACTAATTGATAGCCCTAATCCTTGGCCTTGACCTGCTGGTTTGGTTGTAAAAAATGGTTCAAATATATGTCTTTGGATATGGGGCAGCATACCTTTACCATTGTCAAAAATGCGAATTATAACTTTGTATTTTTTTCCTAACATTTTGTCATTAAACCAAGGTTGATTATTATGTACCAATGATAAATGACTACTGACAATTTCTGTGTGAATCAATATTTTGGGAGTAAAAGAATAATCATGCTTCATCCTCTCTTCTAACGCATCAATGGCATTAGTTAAGATATTCATAAATACCTGATTTAGTTCACCAGGATAACACTCGATTAAAGGTAATTTACCAAAGGTTTTAATTACTTCAATCCCGGCTCTATCAGGCTTTTGTTTTAGACGATGCTGCAAAATTCTCAGAACACTATCAAGTCCTTGATGAAGGTCAACCTTTTTCATTTGACCTTCGTCAGAGGTTGAAAAATTTTGTAAGGCGAAAACAATTTCTTTAACACGCTCAGATCCGGCTCGCATTGACCACAACAATTTTAAAAAGTCTGTCTTTACAAAACCAAGGTCGAGGCGTTGTAGATGTAAAGCAATGACTGCGGTGGGCGTGGGATAGTAATGTTGGTAAAGTTCTATAATTCTGATTAAGTCTTCAGCGTATTGACTAGCGGGATGGAGATTGCCGTAGATGAAGCTAACCGGATTGTTAATTTCGTTAGCCATATCCGCCACCAGTTGACCGAGATTAGCCATTTTCTGGTTCTGCAATAACTGCTTTTGGGTATATTTGAGTTCATCGAGGGTAATTTCTAGCTGCTGTGATTTTTCCCTAATTTGGTCTTCGGTAGACTGGTGTTGGACAATTTCTCTTTGGAGTTGTTCAAATAGTTGGTATTGTTGAGTAGCGTAGGCGCAGCCCGTCGTAGACATCGCTTGATCGTGACTAATATCCTTGTGCGTCCCCGCCATCCGCACCGGCTTACCAAATTCATCCCACTGAAATACTTTTCCACAAGTCAAAATCCACTTCCATTCGCCGGATTTAGTCAACATTCTCAATTCGACTTCAAACACAGGTGTAGATTTTTCCAAATAATCGTGCAATACCTGGTGAATTATCGGTAAATCCTGTGGATGTACAAGTTGTTCAAAGGATTTATAATTGTTGTCAATTTCGTCTACTTTATATCCCAGAATGCTTTTCCACTGAGGATCGTAATAAGTTTGATCAGTTAATAAATTCCAATCCCACAACCCTAAGCCATTGGCGATTAATGCCATTTCTAAGGCGGCTTGTGAGCATTGAGCAGGATCTAAATTTTCTGGAGATAAGTTTTTTTGTCCTTTTTGCATTGGCTCTGGTTCTGAGAAACTCTGGGAATCTTGTACTGAAAGTGGAGTTTCCAGTTGATGGGTAGCGGGTTCTTCGATATGCATAGCTGCTGGTACGATGAAGAAGATATCCTGTAGCTCTCTCTAAGCTGTCTTAGCACCCTGACGATCCAGTTACGGACAAATCGTCTACTTGGTTTATTAGGCTATAACTTAGGTCAGAGATATATCAGCCTATATCATCAATTTGAATGGAATTTAGAAAAAGGTAAACAGACGAATGTAACCTCTGTTGCGATCGCACGGCGATTTTTTCTAAAAAATAGCTACATTATGTGCATCTACATTCTAAGATATGTCGAAAAAAAGTAGTTGAAATCACATAAAATTACTTAAAAAGTCAGAAAAACTTGTAAAAAAAAATCTATGATTAAGTCATGTCAAATATTTGAGGATACATAAAAATTGCCAAGGCTTGTTTGTAGCTTTTTTGCTCAGGGCTGGCTGCTATCCATAGAAAGCAGACTACATTGAGTTCCAAAGCTTAATGGTGTGAGAAAATGTCATGCTGAATTAGAGCCGATGAGTAATGACTATAGATGAACTAGTATTGCTACTAAAAGCCAGTCAAGCAACCGGTTTAACGACGCTCCAAGAGTTGATATTGCGTTCTTCATGGGAAGGAAAAACCTACAGCAATATAGCCTGTGAAACGCACTACTGTGAGGAAGATGTTAATAAAATTGCTGCTCATTTATGGCAATTACTGAGTAATTTTTGCAAAGAACCAATAAATCAATCCAACTTCCGTCAGACTCTAGAAAATCACCGTCTTAGCAAAGCGCATCAGGAGTTAGTTAAAGAATTCAACCGAGCAGCTACAGCCATATCCTTAGAATTTCCTAGTAGTCCAGTATCCCTTAATTCCAGATTTTACATCCCTCGTCCGCCAATTGAAGAACTCGCTTACGCAGAAATGGTTGAGCCGGGGAGTGTCATTTGCATCAAAGCACCCAAAAAGATGGGGAAAAGCTCTCTGATTCTTCGGTTACTTGCACGCGCTAACAAGCAAGGCTTTAATACCGTAACTTTGGATTTTCAGCAAGCAGACAAAGCAGTATTTGCCAGTTTAGATAAATTTTTGCGCTGGTTCTGTGCCGATGTCAGTCGGGAATTACAGCTAAAACCCAAACTCAATGATTATTGGGATGAAGATATGGGTGGCAAAGTCAGCTGCTCTATATATTTCCAAAAACATTTACTAGCTGGGCTCTCAAGTCCCCTTGTTTTAGTATTGAATGACGTGGATTGGGTGTTTAAATATGAAGAAATTGCTGAAGAATTGCTACTATTAGTGCGATCGTGGCATGAACAAAGTAAAAAGGTAGAAATTTGGCAAAAACTGCGGCTAGTTCTAGTTTCTTCTACGGAAATTATTGTTCCTAAAAAACTGACTCAATCACTATTTAATATCGGTTTGCCAATCAAATTGCCTCCCTTTACCAAAGAACAAGTGCAGGATTTGGCACAACGTCACGGCTTGGATTGGACAGATGGGAAAGACGCCGATAAATTGATGGTAATGGTGGGAGGAACCCCTTTTTTGGTGAGGTTGGCATTATATCACCTTGTGGGCAAAGGTGGATTAAAAGGGGATTTAGAGCAGTTATTGCAACAAGCACCTACTGAAGCCGGAATTTATAACGAGTATTTAAAGCAGTATGTGTTAGCGCTAGGAGATGAGCCAAAATTAGGCAATGCTTTTTATGAAGTGATAAACGCTACAAATTGTGTGAAATTAGAGTCAGTATTGGCATACAAATTACAGAGTATGGGATTAATTAATTTAGAAAGCGATCGCTGTACTCCTGTATGTGAATTATATCGTTTGTATTTCCGACAATATCTGAAAAAAGGTGAGGATTTCAACAATACTTATGTTGAACGGCTCAAACAAGAAAACCAACAGATGCTTGCCTTATCTAGCTTAGATGAACTCACTAGTTAATGCTGCTGAAGAAGCACTCTATCAAGCAAAAAGCAACACATCATTGGGTAAAGACCAATACAGTTCAGAATGAGCAACAAAACCCTCATGTAGAGACGCGATTTACCGCGTCTTCAAAGACCAATTACCTACACCAATAATCCTTAACTGAACCGTATTGGGGTTAAGACGCTATGAATCGCGTCTCTACAAATGTAGGACTTACGCATTGACGCAAAATACAAAGCATACAGGGCTTGAAAAACCATATATATATTTCGTACAGCGTCTCGTAGAGAGCGTCATTACGAATTACGAATTATTTTAATTGTCGTAATTTGCGATCGCAACAATAGTAGATAAAGGCACTTCAGCAAAATACTGTCGCTGAAACTGTTCTTCTCGGACAGCAGCTAAAAATCGCGCAACTGCTGCATCAGCAAGGTTTTCGGCACTATCCCTTGAATGCCAGGTGATTTGTAAAAAACGGTCTTGTAGTTTGACTGTAAACCCTAGATATTTTAAAGCTTTGATTCCGACAAGTAAAGTTTGGTCGCTGATGCCGGTTTTCTCTAAAAGTTGTACGCGGGTAACTAGTTGATTTGTGCGACTGAGATATTTGGCAATTCCTACAAGAGTCAGCCAAATTTCTTTGGGTGGTTGATGCTTGGGTTTAGACCAAGCGATCGCTAATTGTTGCTGATTGTCAACCCCAGATTCAGAGCGGCTTATCATCAAACATCGCCGCAACCAAGCGCGTAAATCATCCCAATTCGTAGGACAATCTTCAATAATCAGTGCTGTTAGCGGTAGTGGGGCGTTGAGCCAGTGCTGAGTGCTAAGTGCTGAGTACTCCTGATTGCGTAAGTCTAGGATGAGTGGTGAGTTACGAGCGTTGAGTGCTGAATTAACAGAAGAACGCACGGCAATTAATCTGATTTCATAACGTTTTTTATAGGTGTTGTAGTCTAGTTCTGCGATGCAATCACACCTTCCTATGGGCAATTCATCTTTGTAGTGTCCCCACCAGATACCAGGAAAAGCACTTCTGGTGGAATCATCTCGAATGTCAAACTCGGTTTTAATGTACTGTACTTTTTTCCCTTGCCAATCCTGCTGATTACGATGCCAAGAATTTTCAAACCAACAGTTTTTAATTAGCAGTTTCGGAACAGGATTACCCATTCCACAAGGTTCTAGCAGTTTGAGTTCCAAAAACAACTCTTTCCTCAAGTCTGCTACTGTCACCGTCAAGTCTGCTTGCACGGTTGGCGTGAGGGTTGTACTACCTAAAGATAGCCGCAATTGCTGATTAATCGCCGCTGTAAATAAAGGAATATTCTCCACCAACAAACTCAAACCCGCTGCAAAGGGATGTCCCCCAAAGCGGTGTAACAAATGTGCTTGGTCTTTTACGAGTTGGTATAAATCGACAGAATTCACCGAACGGGCAGAACCACGGGCTAATAACAGTGCTGTTAGCGGTAGCGGGGCGTTTAGCCCGTGCTGAGTGCCCAGTTCTGAGTTAGAAGATAAAGAAGTAATTTCTCCCTCTGCTCCTCTGCTCCCCTGCTCCTTCCGTACTTAACAAAATCGTCGGGCGTCCTGTTTCTTGTGCTACCTGTCCAGCAACTAAGCCCAATACACCCGCAGGCCATTGGGCATCTTCTAGGACAATAACGCTGGTGGTTGATAAGTCTAATTGGGCGAGTTTTTGGGCTACTTGTGCTTGCACATCTTTTTGTAAAGATTTGCGGCGGGCGTTGGCGAGTTCTGTAACTTCGGCAAGTTCGTTACAACGTTTGACATCTCGACTAGTTAATAATTCAACGCAGAAACTGGCATCACCTTGGATGCGGCTAACAGCATTAATTCTTGGCCCCAAACCAAAGGAAATATCTGTGGGGCGATCGCCATTTTTCTGGCACAATTCTAATAATCGCCCTACCCCCGGACGCCGACGCGCTGCTGCTGGCTGTTGAAAATCTGC
>JBGTMK010000636.1:0-18604 GCA_041743605.1 Nostoc sp. | reverse complement strand
TGATCATTTTCATTTATTAACAAATGACAAATGACAAATCTTAAAATAAACGCACAGGTTTATTTTCTAGATCAGAAGTAATCGAGCTTACTCGATCAACCACAGAAATCATGTATCTGTAATCTGGTACTTGTCCATTGGGTACATACCCCACTTCTTGAGCTAAATCTGAAGGCGTATCACTCATCACTTTACGGATAAACTCTTGACGGTTACGTTCTACATTCGGCCCAATCAAGACCACACCTAATGGTACATAGTGAGGATCTTTAAATAGTATGCGAAATTCGGTTGGGGCCAACTGTGAAGCATGGAGACTCAATTCCGCCTCCGAGACAGCACAGGCGATCGCTTTTCCTTGGGCAACCAATTCCAGTGCGGCTTTGGGTGTGGGTGCAAACAGGATGTCAGCTAGTGTTGTACCATAAAGATTGTAAAGTGGAAAATAGTATCCTGTAGCTGAACCTAACTGCCCTAAAGCCACTATTTGACCTTGTAACTGTTTCAACTCGGTGATCGGACTCTCTTTGCGAACAACGAAAATTGAACGCAAATTATTAATACCGATTAAAGGAAATAGAGGAAGATATTGATACCGTGCGATCGCAATAGCCGCTAAACCCGGCGGAGCAAATACCAATGACCAAGCACGAGCTTTAAGCCGCTCAACCGCTCTATTTTCGTTAAAAGCAGGGTCTAGCTGAATATATGCATTTGTCTTTTCACCCAAATAATTATTAAATTTAGCATATTGGTTAATTATCTGTTCGCCTCCACCATAGTTGATAACACCAACAGTTAAGGCACCCTCAAACTTCTTTGGTGATTGGCAAGCAGTAAATGTAAAACCTAGCAGATTAAACAGAAAGAAACGACGAGAAAATCGCAAAAACATCACTATTTATGGTTAAAAAAAATAAATTGACTTTCAGGACTAATTTAGATAATTTTGGATGCTGCCTAAATAGCTTATATTGCAGCAAAAAGTTAATATTGTTTAATATTCATTTAAATATTGTCGAGATGCTTTCTAACAGGTATAAATAAATATTAGACAAACTCGGATACCACCTTCGTTCATTAGGTTATGTTAAACAACATTACGTTAAAAAATTTAAAAATAGGTGCTAAATTTAACTTACTTTTAATATTAGTTTTCATAGTCAGTATTTTGGGAAGTGGCGTTGCCTTATCCAGTGTACTTCAAGGGAGAGCGCAAAATGAAGTAACTTCTCAAGCACAAATTCTCATCCAAATGGTAAACGCAGTTAGAAACTATACACAAAATCGGATAGATCCCCTATTAGCGCCTAGACTAGAAACTAATCCAACATTCATTCCTGAAACAGTACCAACTTTTTCCTCTAAAGAGGTTTTTGAAAATTTTCGGAAAAAGCCTGAATATAAAAACTTTTTTCATAAGGATGCAACGCTTAATCCCACTAATTTAGCGGATAAAGCCGATAGTTTTGAGACTAAACTTGTAGAGCGTTTTCGCAACGAACCCAACACTCTAGAAATTACTGGCTTTCGTAACTTGTCAGAAAACGAAGTATTTTACATTGCCCGACCACTAAAGATTACACAGCAACAATGTCTGCGATGTCATTCTACACCAGATCAGGCTCCTAAGAGTCAGTTGGCAACTTATGGCTCGGAAAATGGTTTTGGCTGGCAACTCAATCAGATTGTTTCAGCCCAAATCATCTCTGTTCCCTCTCAAGAGATTTTTGCCAGTGCCAAACGGACTTGGATATTGATAATGGGACTTCTAATTGCGATCTTTGCGATCGTAGTTTTCTTAATTAACTTTTTAATCAAAAAATATGTAATTCAGCGCATCAGAAGAATAGAAAAAATAGCCCAAAAGGTTAGCATTGGTGATATGAGCGCTGATTTTGAAGAAACCTCTAATGATGAAATTGGTGGGTTAGCAGAAGCATTTAATCGGATGAAAGCTAGCTTAAAAATAGCTATGGAGATGCTGAATAACCAGAGCTAATAATTCGTAATTCGTAATTCGTAATTCACGGAGAGAAAAACGCAATATTTAAAAAATCAAGAGATTAAGCGTTGCTGAAATTGTAAAGCTTTTTGAGGTTCGGGAATTTGAGATGCTATAATTTTTACAAATTCTGCACGAGAGATTTGTCCAGAAGATTTAACAGCTTTTTGCACTAAGAACTTAGCTATTGGGCCAATTAAATCAGCCAACTCTCGCTCACACTGATTCACAAAGCTGTCGCTGATTAATTGAGGTTCTTGGCTTGGTAAATTATTTGACTTAATTTCAGATATAACAGTGAGTTCTTGTAGGAGAGTAGGTTTCTCTAGAAGGAAAGTTGTTTTCTTCTTAAAATCAATTTGTTGATTTCCTCTGAGATGAAGACCCAATTGATTAATCAATTCTTCAAGGTTAGGCGCTGATGCCGCAACTTGTCGTAGTAATCTTGAGGCAACGGGGCCTACAAATTCTAAAAGAATTGTCTCTAAGCGGTTGTAGTTTTCCGCAGACAAGATAGAAGCAGACTGATACCCAATTGAGTTTTCTTGAGAAAGTGAAGCTTGAGGCGGTTGTGTAAAAAATGCTGGTTGAGGTAATAGCGTTTCTACTTTCGTATCGAGATGTTTAAGCACCTGTAGAACTTCAGCCGCAGACTGATAGCGCTGTTTGAAGTGGTGTAGCACCATCTTAGATAGCACAGATGCCAACTCAGGACTGACGTTAGCTTGATGCTGCCAAGAAATTTCTCCTGTATCTGAGTCTTCCTCAAAGTTTATAGGATGTAACCCCGTCAGCGATTGAATAGCAATAATACCCAAGGAATAAATATCACTGTTGGGGCGGGGCTTACCTTGCCCTTGTTCTGTAGACATATATCCTGGGGTGCCAATGATGATAGTAGCCCCCGTGCGCCCTGGAACTGTAAGCAGTTGAGTTTGGACTTGTTTTACTGCGCCAAAGTCAATCAGCACTAACTTGCCGTCTTGTTGCCGCCTGATTATATTGTCCGGCTTGATATCTCGATGGATCACATTCTGGCTGTGAATAAATTGCAGAATACCCAAAACCTGTTGGAGGAGTTGAATTACTCGATCTTCCGTCCAATGTTGATTGGGGAACAGTTCTGCTTTCAGAGTTTGCCCTTCAATGAACTCTTGCACCAAGAAGAACTCTTGGTTATCTTCAAAATAAGCTAAAAGCCGAGGAATCTGGTCATGGTTGCCCAGTTGTTCTAGTGTTTCTGCCTCATTGCTAAATAGCCGTCTGGCAGTTTCAAGAAATTCAGGGCTACGAGTGACGGGCTTAAGGTGTTTGACAACGCATTTCGGGAAACCTGGCCGATGAGTATCTTGGGCTATGTAGGTTTGACCAAATCCACCTCCACCTAAAATCTGGAGAACTTGGTAACGTCCGTCTAATAATTGTCCTAACATTGTGTCACAAGCCTTAAGTCCTCAAATTCATCTTGGCACAATTGCCAGCTTTAGTAAGGTTTGTGGAGAGGGAAAGTAGGTAGGTAGTGCTGAGATTTCAAGTTTTTTAAGAATTTTACTACAAGTTTATGACTTCCTAGACTCCAGATCGGCTTACAGCGATATTATTTTTGAAGCTTTAATTCGTCAGAAATCAGCAGTTCCTCCATTCTTGAAGTAGTTATTGGTTGAGAGACTACACTAACTTCTCCTAATGGAGTTTTATTTACAAAGTAGGTGATTCCCCGAAAGCTCAATTTATAGGCTATTGGTGCTAAAGGAACTGCCGCCGATTTTGAATTTGGATTAACACGATAGTTAACGCCACGGTACATCAGATTATAAGCTGACCCAACTTGAGGAACCGGTCGAAACGGCTGTTCTGTTTTTTTGCTACCAACTTTGTTTGGGTCGTATTCATTGCTCAGACCACGATAGTAAAGTTTCATCATTTCCGCCTCCTGAATAACTGTTGTTCAACAATGTCAATGACTTATCAGAGGTTGATTGAAGAGTTATGCAAGAGCTAAGGGACTTCCAACTAAAAAAATATCCCATCGCTTTGGCAAGCAGGGGAAGCAGGATCTAATGATCATCTTCGCTCCAAAATTGAATAATTTAATTTCTGGAAGTCCCTAATGTAAACTTACATTTTTTAAGGAACTGCTTAAAGGATTAGGCGTCTAGAGTCAAGAGTCATTGGGAATAGGGCATTGGGCATGGGAAATAGGCAGAGGGGAAAACTCTTCTCCCCTGCTCCCTGCTCCCTTGCTCCCTGCCTCCTGTTCTCCACCTCCCGTATGCTTACCCTTTTCATTCCGGGGTTACGTGGTTAACAATGGGTTGAATGTTTTTTATAATGATTCAACCTTATGGCTAGAACTCCAAATGAATATGCCGTATACCTCCTACTGGAAAGCGGCCACCGGGAAGAAATACGTTTTCCTACTATTCAAGAGTTTCAGAAGTGGTATAGCGGCGAACTTGTGCCAAAGTCTGCTTCTAATGACTTTATCAGCGTGCCGATCAAAAATATTCAAGGGGAGTATATGGTTGTAAGACCTTCTCGGATCGTGGCAATCCGGGTAGAACCCGTTTTTAGTTCCAGTGTTGAAAGATTCAACTAAATGATGAGAAAAACCCTTGCTTTGCTTTCCTTGAGTCTGGGAATTGCTTTTATAAATCCTCTCTGGTTGGCTGTTGCTCAGGTTCCTAATGTACTGCCGTTGCCAGTGCCGACTACTCCTGATCTCTCGCCGGTGCCAATACCAATCACTCCTGAGATAACGCCACCGCTAAAACCAATCGCTATTGGAACTGATTGTACACCCCAGCACGCTTGCTTGGGATGGGATGAGCAACTTTGGGGTCAAAAGGGCGATCGCAAAGCGTTGTTAGCTTCCATTGACAACAGTCTGCTTTACCTAAATAAGAGTGGAGCGATCGCAGCATATCAAAATTATCCAGTTCAGGGAATTACCCTTGATCGCGTCCGCCGGAGTTTGATCCGTTTCCGCCAACTAGTTGTCAGTTCTAAGTCAGCAGCGCAATTACAAGCCGCTGTCCGCCGTGAGTTTGTCTTTTACCAGTCCGTAGGCAACGATGGCAAGGGTACTGTTAAGTTCACTGCTTACTACGAACCTATTTACACTGCTAGCCGTGTCAAGACTGCAACATATAAGTATCCCCTTTATCGGCTACCGCCTGATTTCAACCAATGGCCGAAACCCCACCCAAAACGAATTGAGTTGGAAGGGAAGGATGGTTTACAAGGGAATAAGAGCCAATTGCGCGGTTTAGAAATGCTTTGGTTTCGCAATCGCTTAGATGCATACATGGTACATATCCAAGGTTCTGCCCAAATTAAATTAACTGATGGCAAAACAACATCAATTGGCTATGCAGGTGGAACTGATTATCCCTGGACTAGTATCGGCAGAGAACTAGCCAAAGATGGCAAACTTCCACTGGAAGGACTGACAATGCCACGTTTGATTAGTTATTTCCAAGGCAAGCCACAGGAGTTGAGCAATTATCTACCACGCTGGGAACGTTTTATTTTCTTCCAAGAAACAAGTGGTAGAGCGGCTACTGGTAGTATTCATGTGCCAGTGACAGCAGAACGTTCCATTGCTACAGATAAGTCTCTCATGCCTCCGGGAGCGCTAGCGCTGATTCACAACTCGTTTCCCTATCCCGCCACTGGTGGCAAACTAGAGAGGCGTACTGTCAGCCGCTTTGTACTTGATCAGGATACAGGAAGCGCCATCAAAGGCCCAGGGCGGGTAGATTATTTTATGGGTTCTGGGAAACTAGCAGGCGATCGCGCTGGTATCACAGGCGGTAATGGTTCACTATATTATTTACTGCTCAAAAAATAGATATTGGGCATGGGGCATTGGGAGTGTTGAGTGAGGATGTTATTCCCCTCATCTCCCCACTCCCCACTCCCCACTCCCACCTAATACGGCGGATAAGCAAAATCATCTTCATCAGCATAAACGTAAGAGTTGGAAACTCCTGCCATTGCCAATTTAGGGGTTTCTGATTTTACAGGTTCCTTTCCAAAATCTTTGTATTCTTCAAAAGTCTTACAAATCATTGCAGACTCAAGAGAATCAGAAGCGATTAAGTATTGTGTTAATGTCCCTACGGTAGGATGTTTGTAGTCCACAGTTGAAGCTACCAGAACCGTATTTGGTTCAATACCTCTTTCTTCACACTCAATTATCGGGCAAAAAATCCCGTGGGCATGGAACAAAGGCCCTTTTGGTGTCAAAGGTTGCTTGCGGTAGACAGCATAAGCTTTTTCGAGTTCACCAACGAATCCACTAACTACTTTGCCTTGTTGATATTCGCAGTAGGTTTTGCTGAAACTCGCTCCGGCTGCACCATTAAGAGTTAGTTGTAGTGGTGATTCATGTAAAAACTTTTTATTCTCCCCCACTATAAAAATTAGATAGCGAGTAAAGGTTTTAAATTTAAGTTTGTCGGCTAAAAAAGCATCATAATTCTCTTTGAGCGTACCCAGTTTTAAACCACTTTCTCGGTCTTTAACAGACAATGGCCCCCGACGCACTAACACCAAGTTTGGAGTAGTGGTAATAAAGACTGTTTCAACTCCAGAACTAAATTCATGCTCTACCTGCTGCCAATTATCATCTGGCACAAAGCCGACAGCATTAGCATTATCTAGCTTAATCGCCAAACCGTGGGATTGCATACCATCTGTGCCATACCGAGGATTAATCATCTGACACCAAGGGATGACTTGAGAAGGCGGTGCATTAAATTTCTCGTCTTCAAAGTCGAAATTAGCAGATGCTTTCATCGTTTTAGGCTATCAAAGTGTTTTATTGAACAAGTTTATCGGCAGGGCACTAATTCTGGAGAGCCAGAAGCAGGGCGTTGGTACGAGCGTCACCCGTCCCTTGCACGTCGCTCTCAAAACAAGAGCGAACTTGCCGTCAAACTGGCGTAGTAGTTTTTCCAGATTAAGGCAGAATCAATCTATGTTGCAATTCCTGTTTCGTTTTGTAACAACAGATCCTCATCGAAACAGTACTGAGTATCCAGCACTTATTACTCGGTATTGTTTTGGTGAAATCAGAGCAGCGAGAGTCTTTAAATCAGGCACTTCTAGTTCAGGTTGACTTATTTGCAATTCTGTAGTTATTTTTTGTTTGTGTCTGCTCTACAGTTTACCCAAACTGTAGATAGTCCCAGAGATTTGGCTGTAGCGATATCGTAATATACACTAGCAGGAACGTGTAATATCTGCTCTAGCGGCAAATTAATTCTTTGAATAACCAGTCTGAATTTGTTTAAGGAGAGTTTATAGCTTTTTGCCTTTTCTGCTGTGATTATCTGGTCAAATTCCACGTGCAAGTGCTTTGCCGAGAAAGCAAAGAGATCGTCATCTACATTAGAGAGCATTACTAACTGAAGTTGTATAGGAATTATCCCAAAAAAATGATATCGCTAAGTTGAGCGTGTGGGATAATGTTACTTCATAAAGGAAATTATTCCTAAGTATAGTTTGTATGGATGTTAAATTTCAGGATACACAAGCAAATACCACTGAAGAATTAAACTCAACTAAACAGATATTTGATAGCAACCCAGCCGTAACTTTTTCGGTAGCAGAAGCAGTAGTAAAAATCCTGCAAGAGATGGGAGTGCAGTACGCCTTTGGTGTTTCGGGAGGCGCGATCGCCCCAGTGTGGGCAGCGTTACATCAAAGTCCCATCCAGGTGCTGCACTTTCGGCATGAAGCCGGAGCAGCCTTTGCAGCCATTGAGGCGCACTTTGTTAGCGATCGCCCCGTTGTGGTATTCACTACCGCAGGCCCGGGGATCACCAACGCTTTGACAGGATTGTTAGCTGCGCGTTGGGAGGGAGCTAAGGTCATTTTCATATCAGCTTCAACCTCAGCACCACAGCGTGGTCGATGGGCTTGCCAAGAAACTAGCACCTATACTATGCCTAGCGCAGGTATTTTTACTTCCGGGCAAATATTTCATTACGCAACCACTCTCGAATCCAGCGATGAACTCACAGAAGTTTCTCGAAGGCTTGCCCTTGGACTAGGGCAACCAGGAGGATTCGTAGCTCATATAAGTATTCCTACAAATATCCAGACAAGTTTAATCAAGACATCATTAGCACGAGTAACTTTGTCTCATAGTCTGGTGACAGCAAGTGAAGAAACAATCGCTGAATGTGCCCGGTTACTATCTGAGAAACCCTTTGCTATCTGGGTAGGTTTTGGGGCACGAGGTGCTGCAAAAGAGATTTGCCAGCTTGCTGAGAGGACAGGGGCTGCTGTAATGTGTTCACCACGGGCTAAAGGTATTTTTCCTGAAGATCATCCTCAGTTTGTTGGTGTCACCGGCTTCGGTGGGCATGAGTCGGTTCTCAGGTATATGCAGGAATCCCGTCCTTTACGCACCTTAGTTCTGGGAACACGCTTAGGCGAACGCACATCACTTTTGCTCCCTGTAATGGTACCTTTGCGAGGCTTTTTGCATGTTGACATCGACCCAGAGATACCAGGAACTGCATATCCATCTGCTGAGACTTTTGCCATTCAATCTGACATCAGAGTGTTTGTCAAGGCTCTGTTGAAATACTTTTTGCAGCATCCTGCTCAGTTGGCAAAACCGATGCTGCCTAGACCTGAACACAGTACAATCAGTCCACGTACACATGGAAAAGTGCGTCCCGTAGTGCTTATGGATGCTATTCAAAGACTGATTGTTGAGGGAAGTGATGTATTGGTGATGGCCGAGGCAAGCAGTTCCTCTGCTTGGGGAAATTATATGCTGCGGTTTGCCAAGCCACATCGTTACCGAAACTGTAGCGGTTTCGCGTCTATGGGGCATATTACCACTGGCGTTGTCGGTGCGGCACTAGCTCGTCGTGGTAAGGCGATCGCCATTGTTGGTGACGGAGCCATACTGATGAATAATGAAATTAGCACAGCTGTGAAGTACCAGATTCCAGTTGTCTGGATAGTACTTAATGACGGACGCTACAATATGTGCGATCAGGGAACGGCGATACAAGGCTTCCAGGGTGTAGATGCAAAGATTCCCCAAACCGACTTTGTTAAGATTGCTTGCGGGATGGGATCTGATGGCATCCGTGTCGAGACAGAGGCTGACATCGAAGCGGCTCTCTTGAAAGCAATGGCAGCGATCGCTCCCTTCGTGATTGATGTGATAATTGACCCTACTGAGCCTGCACCAATTGAAAGTCGTATTCAAAATTTGATTGCTCAGAGCGTTACAAATTATTGTTACTAACTAGATTGAGAGTAAAAGAAGTTCTTCATGGCACAACACGCAGTAGGTATTCGCTCACTCGCTGTGAGCTTACCCAGCATTAGACTTACCAACGATTACTACAGAGAAAAATACTCCGAATTGGTTGCTCAAGCAGAGCAAAAAAGTTTAGGAAGGTGGTTCTCTCTTGATGGCTCCACCCCCAAGAATGAGTTTGACTTAGAGATGATGCCCTATTTATCAGATCCCTTTCGGGGGACTGTCGAACGGTGGATACTCAGTCCAAATGAGTCATCACTGATGCTACAGTGTAGGGCAGTAAAAGATACCCTGGCAGCGGCAAAGCTTTCTCTGGAAGATATTGATCTGATGCTCGTTGCCTCAGTCTGGCCCGAAAACATCGGATTTGGGGATGCTGCCTTTCTGGCGCGTGAGCTAGGTTTGCAGGGTGCAGCTTGGAATATTGATGCAAGCTGTGGTAGCACTCTAATTGCGTTGCAGACTGCTTATGCTTTGGTTTCGGCAGAACAGTATCACAACGTACTAGTAGTTATCTCATGCTCTTACTCTCACTTTGTCCCCGAAGATGATACTGCCTCATGGTTTCTTAGTGATGGCGCCGGAGCTTTTGTGGTAAGTAAACTTGAATCACATCAGGGTATTCTTGGTATTAAGACTATTCATGCTGGTGCCCTGTCCGATCTAATTTACCCTACGATCGCCAAAAATATACAGGGTAACTTGCAGGTTCGTATGCAGGTCAGCAAAGATGCAAACAGGTTAACTCGCGAAACGGCTGTAGGGTTTCTCCGCACTTGTTGTGAAGGTGCTATTCATGCGGCAGGTGTGACGCTTGAGCAAATAGACTTTTTTATTTTCAATACACCTACGGCTTGGTTCGCACGCTTCTGTGCGCGCGTATTGGGTATTGATCCAGAGCGTACAATCGACCTATATCCACAATATGCAAACATTGGGCCAGTACTTACTATAGTTAATATGTACCATGCTGCACACTTAGGAAAAATTAGTGAAAACGACTTAGTTCTTGTTTATGGATTTGGTGCAGCAGGTGCTGCCTCTGCCAGTGTGATGCGTTGGGGCAAAGTAGCACTAGGTTCTGCTCCTATGAATAAAATAGAATCTGACTTGGCAGTGACAAAGTTCTAAAGACAGAAGCAAAGCTCTTTCTTGTTAAGGATATTTACCAAAATTTAAAATTTATCTAAGTAGTTGGCTGTGAATAAACAAATTATTGCGACCGGAATCTTTATTTTATCTCTCATCTTTCCGCTCAAAGTCTCAGCGCAGAATAATGACGAGATTTATGTGTTTGGTGATAGCCTCTCTGATACAGGCAATGTATTCAATGCCACAGGCGGAATCATTCCTCCGAGTCAAACTTATTTTAATGGACGTTTTTCTAATGGCCCAATTTGGGTGGAATATCTCGCTTCCGATTTAGGCTTAAAGTTGAATCTAAACACCAACTTTGCCTATGGTGGCGCAACCACAGGGTCTAAGAATATCGGCATTGCTAGTTTACCAGGATTGCAGCAACAGGTTAATAGCTTTACATCCGCGAACCCTTCTGCAAACCCGAACGCTCTCTACGTCATCTGGGCTGGTACGAATGATTATTTAGATTACTTTTTTGGTGATATTCCCAATCCTACCCAAGCAGTCAACAATTTATCAGTGGCAGTGACAGCACTTGCTGCTGTTGGTGCTAAAGACTTTGTAGTGGTTAACTTACCAGATTTAGGAAACTTTCCAGTTATAGGCGGCAATAATCAAGATTCCAGCTTACTAAGCACTTTTACCAATGCACACAACTCCGGTTTGACTATAAATCTCAACTTTTTAAGTCAGCAACTCAGCTCTGATATTAATATCATTCCTCTTGATGTTAATTCTTTATTCAATAGAATCATCGCTGCTCCAGGAGAATTTGGTTTTACAAATGTTACCGAATCTTGTGTTGGAGACTTATCGGTAGTGCCTATCAATGTTCCCAAGCAGCCAGTTAATTGTGAGCCAGATAAGTTTTTATTTTGGGATCAAGTCCATCCTACAACCTCCGCTCACAGGCTAATTGGAGAATTAGCTTTTTCAGCCGTGAAGCCAGTACCTGTATCTGAACCTTCTGTTGTATTAGGAATGTTGGTACTTGGTGTTTTAGGTACAGTTGGATACACAACTGAGAGATATAAAGATGAGCATAATAGTTAGGGTAACAATTGTACTTATGCCTATTTTTCAAGTTCTTGATAGGCAAAATCCAGAGTACTGAATTAATAATGTAAATTTTGGGATCAACGTTATGGGTACTAAGTTTGAAAATATCCTTATATGGGGACGTTCTACTGAGGAATATACCAGAATGTTTGGTCTAACTCTTGAAGATGTCAAACTGAAAATTATTGACTGTGCAGGTGGCCCTGCGAGCTTTAATGTTGAGATGACCCGTAGAGGAGGTAACGTTGTCTCTTGCGATCCAATCTACAAATTAAGTAAGAGTGAGATTGCTCAACGTATCCAAGAAGCTAACCGTGAAGTCATGAATGCGGTGCAAGGAAATCTAGATAATTTTGTTTGGCAAGATATTCAATCACCAAGCCAGTTACTAAACATTAGAAGATCCGCAATGCAGGAATTTATTGAAGACTTTTCTTTAGGAATTCAGGAGAAACGTTACGTTACAGGTGAGCTACCTACTCTACCATTTGCTGATCAGCAATTTGATTTAGCCTTATGTTCTCACTTTTTATTCATGTATTCTGAACACCTATCTGAAGAGTTCCATCTTGCTTCTATTACAGAAATGTGTCGAGTTGCTATAGAGACACGCATTTTTCCACTGCTAGACACCTCTGGGAAGCCATCTCCATTTTTGCTGCCAGTTATCAACCAACTAATCAAGCAGGGATATGAAGTAGAAATTAGACAAGCATCCTATGAATTTCAGAAGAGTGGAGACAAGTTCTTGAGTATATCAAAAAGCTAAGTCTTGGAAAAAATGATTTAGTTTTTTCTACTATAATCCAAGGTTTTTCAGCTTGCTTATAACTGTAGGATTGTCTTCTCCATAAAGAACTGCTCCTAAAGCTTTCAGCGAGGCTTTTTGGGCTTCAGTTATACCTGTAATGCCAGTGGTGTTCATGCCTTGATAGGGTCTATCATTCCTCAAAGTGCTTAGACACTCTCCAGTCTTGACATCCCATATTCTAATCGTATCATCTTCGCTACCACTAGCCAGGGTTTGATCATGGGGACTGAAGGCAAGTGACCAAACCCATTTGGTATGTCCTGACAAAGTTTTGAGGCATTGTCCAGTAGTGACATCCCATAACTTCACCATTTGATCGCCACTCCCAGTAGCTAGAAGGCGTCCATCTGAGCTAAAGCTGACTGAGTATACAGAACTGGTATGACCTTGTAGAGTTCTAAGGTGTTTACCTGTTCTCGCATCCCATAACTTCACCGTTTGATCGCTACTGCCACTCGCTAAAAGTTGCCCATCAGCACTAAAGCTAACTGACCACAGCCAATCAGTATGTCCTTGAAGCGATTCAAGGCATCGACCAGTTTTGACATCCCACAATTTCACTGTTTGGTCATGACAACCACTAGCTAGTATCTGACCGTCCGGGCTGAAAGCGATAGACCAAACCCTATGGCTTTGTTTATTCAAGGTATTAATGCATTGACCCGTACTGGTATCCCATAGCTTTATTGTACGATCATCGCTGCTACTTGCCAGAATCAGACCATTTGGGCTGAAGGTAACAGCTAATATACGGTTAGTGTGCCCATTTAAGGTTGTTAGACATTGACCAGTATTAGTATCCCACAATTTTACCTTTTGGTCTTCACTACCACTAGCTAAAATGCGACCATTTGGGCTAAGAGAAACTGATGTTACGCGATTATTGTGTCCCTGCAAAGTTTGAAGGCATATACCAATGCTAGCATCCCAAAACCTTACAATTTTGTTAGACCCACTACTAGCCAGTGTATGACCGTCTCGGCTGAAGGCAACCGACCGTACTCCATCACAATAACCCTGAAAAATCCTAATGCAACAACCAGTACTGACATCCCACAGTATAACTTTTTGATCATCACCGCCACTGGCCAGAATGTAACTGTCTTTGTCAGAAGTTATAGCAACTGTCCATATTCGGCTGCTGTGTCCTCTCAAAGTTCTAATACATTTACCTGTGGCGACATCCCAGACTCTCACCGTTTGATCATCACTGCCGCTAGCAATAATATGTCCATCCAAACTGAAAGTAACAGAATGTACTGAGTCAGTATGACCTTGCAGCGTTACATAACATTTTCCTGTGTCAACATTCCATAGCTTAACTGTGCGATCATGACTAGCGCTAGCCAAAATATGACCATCTGCACTGAAGGTAACGGAATGTACTCGATTGGTATGTCCCTCCAATATCTTGATACATTGACCACTGTTTATATCCCATAGATTAAGTGTGTGATTGTCGTTTCCAGTTACCACTTTGTGACCATCGGGACTGAAGGCAATTGACCATACACTATAATCATCCACCGATAAAGTCTTAAAACACAGACCAGTATCGATATCCCAAAACTTCACAGTTTTATCCTCACTGCTACTCGCCAGTATGCGACCATTTGTGCTAAAAGCGATAGACTGGATGCCACTGCTATGCCCTTGCAAATTTGCAACACACTGGCCAGTGCTAACATTCCATAGCTTCACTGTTTGATCGTCACTACCGCTAGCAATAATATCTCCATCAGGACTGAAGGTGACTGACCGAACCCAACCAGCGTGGCCCCTACAAGTGAGCATCTGTTGTCCATCCGCAACCTGGTATAGGCGAATTTCATTATTAGTATCACCCGTAGCTAGAAGTTTGCCATTGGGGCTAAAGGCTACCGAAAAAATACCACCAAGGGTTTCAACAAAAACACACTTAGCTAGATCGGCGTGAGCGAAATTTGCATTGTGCAAATTCATACTCCGCATATCTGCTTGCCAAACAGTCAGATAAGAAAAATTATAGCCACTTAAATCTGTTTCTAAATGACAAAGCAGATTCAGAATATTCCCAGTCGTATATCCTGGTTCTAAGGGCGATGTCTCTCGGAGTTTTGTGAGAATTTGAGTTAATTGGTTTTCAATGTTTCTTTTACTTCTTAAAACATTAAGCAACCCATCTATAACTGGTTTGATGATGAGACGAATTTGAGTATCTTTAACATAGTCTTTACCCGTCGCCTTCATCAGAGCATGACATCTAAATAAATCAATATTCTGAGTGACAATCTCTTCACAAACGTGTTCTATCAAGCTATTAGTCATATACTCCATAACCACAGGCTGGAGTGTAAAGAATGCTCCAGTTTTTTCAGTGAGCGTAGGCGTAGCCTTCTCAATTAGCGATCGCCTTACCAAAGATTCCACAGCTTCCATTAATTTTGCTTGCGGTACTTGTGATATAATGTCATCTCGCAATTCTGGAAGCGCCATTGGCTCACGATTAACCGCTAGCCAATACATTATTTCCTTTTCTAAATCTGACAAGCGTTCAAACTGCTGCTCTAAGATATCGCGGATGTCTCCAAAAACAGCTGTGTCTTGTTGTAAAAATCCAGTCACATTACCATCAAAAACATCTTGAATAGTCGTGGCAACTATCTTTAAGGCTAATGGATTGCCTGCGTAACGTTCAATCATTACTTTCCATTGATCTTCTGCCGCCAATAGTCCCTTGAGTTTTAAGATTTCTTGCCCTTCCGCCACATTCAATCCACTCAGCGGCAATGAGCGAACAGGTAGTGCTTGTCCTTCCAAAAATGCTATTTCTCTGGGTTTTTCACGACTAGTCAACATTAAGCAGCTTTGGTGAGTTGCTTCTCCCACTCGTCTTAAAAGCTCACCATATTCCTCATATCCTTCTCGATAAAGTCCGGCGCGGCTACCACTACGGAGAATTGATTCTGCATTATCAAGGATCACTAAACAGCGATGATTTTGTAAATAATACAGTAGCCGCGATACCCGATCGCTAAAGCTTTCTGGTAAGTTACCTTCTGTTTCCTGTTCGTCAGATAAAAATTCGATTAGATTACCTAGAATAATTTTAACAGGGGGAGCTTCTCGTAGCGATCGCCAGATCACATACTCAAAGTTGTCCTGAATTTTTTGAGCAAACTTTACAGACAGGGCTGTTTTACCAATGCCTCCTATTCCTACTAGTGCGACTAATTGACAGTGTTCATTGAGAATCCATTGTTCTAGCGTAGTCAGTTCTTCTGTCCGTCCGTAAAAAACTGAGTTAAAGATAGCTTCTCCCCAATATAGACGAGTATTTGAGCTTGAATAGTCACTTTTATCTATTTTTAATTGAAAAGCTGAAAAAAGCTTCTCAATAGTCTGTTTGTCAACTCCACCTTCCCGATTCAAGACTTTCGAGATGGTAGCAGAATATAAACCAGAGCGTACACTTATTTCCTCAAGAGTGTACCTATTTCCAAAATTTTCCTTTGCTTCTGACTGATGCTTTGCTTCCTTAATTTTTTGTAAACCCTTGGTAGTAAGTGCAACGCCACGCTTGCGTTTCCAATTCTGTAAAGTCATGTATTAACTCACTGTTCGTGTAACCACCTTTGACTAAAAGGAATTATCTATTAGGTTGCTATAGATATCAGGTGATAGCCATAACGAAAGAATAATCTCATGTTGCAGAAGATTTAAAACAGGTCTATTACCAAAATATTCACTGATAAAAATAACCTTTGGCAGTCCACTCGTCTCGGTAATTCAACACCCTTTGCTCAACAAATGATTTGGCATATGGGAGCATTGCTGACATGATCTCTTTAGCTACAAACTTCTTGCATTTGCGTAATGCTATATCTATTACGCATGGCACTCATTTATTTTATACCTATAATTTTCAGTAATATTTTTGGGGCGTAAAGCTTAAGTTCAATGTCAAAATCTCGATTTTCACTGGTAAAGACAGTTCTGAATTGGCAATCTTGATAAAGAAAGTTTGTATATATCTAGCTTATCAATCAATGAATAAAACTGCTGCACTTAAATTTCCCCGTTTGACAACCTCCAGTAAAAAAAGGGCGCTTAAGCGAATTACCTTAAACTTGACATTAGAAGAAGCCCAGAACCTTGAAAAATATTGTGAACAGACAGGGAGACCCGAAATCGATGTAATTCGGCAACTCATTCAAGCCTTGCCTTGACATGACTTTTCACGCCAAGCGTGAAAAGTCCTAGTCCAGAAGAGTCATAGCTAAAGTAGAAGGCATTGCAAATTTAGACAAAGTTTTCAACTTTACTCTGACGACACTTGCAACTTAATAATAGTTATCATTTCATTTCATCTTGTTTTAGGCGTACTGCGCTCGTTTACAGCAGACGTAGCACGCCTTCACTAAATTCTTACCTCCCTGTCAATAATCACAAAAACTAACACACGTTAATTTAACACCTCCAACTCAACCAAATTCTAATATCTTGAAAATAAACTAAGGTGCAATGCGGGAGCAAATCTACTGTTATTTCGTCACTGCCAAAGCTCGAATAAGTTCTCGAATTACGTCCGTTGCTGGTCTGCCTGTCTGTTCACAATACTTTTCAAGGTTTTTGGCTTCATTTGATGCCAAGTTTATAGTGATTCGCTTGACCGCCCATTTTTTATTCATGCTGAAACAGATAAATCGTGTGATCATAACTTCAAACCCTGATTTTACCTTTCCAGGTGGAAAGTAAACTAAATTTGGGAGATGTCGAGATACCCTTACAATAGGCCGGCTCTTAAGGTCTTGAGATAACGCTTGCCGACTTTTTTTGCATTGCCTCAACCCACAACAATCCTTTTACTTCCAGACAGTGCAGCACATCTGTCAAATAAGCAAGCTACGTGCAGCATTCACTATAGAGCAAGGATCATGCACAAAGTTGTTAGTGTTCTACAATAAGGGCGAACGAATGATCTAGAACTTGCGAATTCAGATGCGCTCTGCAAAAAAGATCAATTTTAAGAGTCTCCGTATATTCTGAATCTTCGTTTATCATTGAAGGCGCTGCTTTAGATCTAAGTAAGTCGTTGGAAATAAACCAAATTATATTAATAAACGTAAATAGGCTTAAAATCTTTACCAATGACGAATGACAGGGGACAAATGACAGCCCCAGCCAGTTAGCTTTAATTGCGCCGACTTACTTACACTCTTACTAAATTAATAGAAAGCACCGATTGCATCTAGCCGTCTGTCAATAAATAATTGATGGATAAATTAAGAGTAGAGACGGCGATTTATCACGTCTCTCTAACCGTCAAAATTAATTCGACAGACTACTAGTTAATTCTTGATACTCCAAAGTTTGCCACCTATTAATTGAATTATAAACCCACTTTATTCACCTCAATAGCCGCTGTTAGGTTGTCAAAATGCTTATTTATATTATTCAGGTTAGATTCATAATTGAAGCTTAATTGGAATCAACTTAAAATTAACAATGTTGAAGAAGGTCTTAACCTAAATTTGTACTAACTTTAACTCAACCTTTGCTTACGCTGTATGTCTTAGTAAGAAGATTGTGTAGTAACTATGGTAAAATACTGTATTCCAATCGAGTTTTAGATGTATTTTTACCATTAACCCAGAGCTAGTAGTCAAATTGGAGGTTCTTGCGAGTTGCTGTTTACTGCATTAAGGATTGGAGATTCATGAAACTGCAACTAACCCAATTACATATATAGGACTCCGATTTGATTTCTGAAAACATACTGAGACTGAAAAGTCCGTTTTATCAGAGTTTTATCTGAAATCTTGTTCAGAAATCAGATATGAGTCCTATACTCTGAGCCAAATTAACTGAAGCGTAGACACATGAAATGCACAGATGCGGCTGGCATAGCGTAAAACTAAGTGTCTACGCTGACAGCATGATATTTGCATATTTTCTGTGGAGTTTTCTTAACTATTCTTGAGGAGTAAAAATGCTTGAGGCTATCGCTGTTGCTTGGTTATTACTGTTTGTTGGCGATTTTCTATCTACATTCTTTTACCACGTACCCGAGCACGTTTTTGGTAGCCTACATTTAAAAACACACCACTCCTGGAAGAAGGACTTCCGCCACTACGCTATTTTGACTTTTAATCCGCAGGTTCTTTTAGATGGTATCTTGGGAGCTTTACCTTATTTACTTATAGCAGTAGGTTTGTGGGCTTTCTCTCCCATCGGCGTTATCTCTGGATTACTGTTTGGTCAGTTTCACGTATGGTGGAGACACATAAGTGTACTAGGTTGGCAAACTTCA
>JBGTMK010000635.1:0-10831 GCA_041743605.1 Nostoc sp. | reverse complement strand
AGCCCCGTGCTAGTCCAGTACCGCCGATGTATATTTCTCCTATTGCTTCAGTGGAGACTGTTTGCAGGTTTTGATCCAACACATAGACTTGAATATTATCCCCCATTGGTTTGCCAATAGGTATTTCTGTTGTCTCTAGTTGGGTTTCTTTTAAATTGGATAAATAGCAAATTGTAGCTTCAACGGTGGTTTCAGTGGGGCCGTAAGCATTAATCAATTCAGGGAATTTTCCTACAAACTTGAGCCACGTTTTAACTTGTTCTGGTAGTACCGGTTCTCCGCCAATAATCACCAAGCGTAATGATTGGGGTAATCTTATTTGACCAGTGGCTAATTCATTGACTATTAAATACCAGTAAGATGTCGGCAAATCCCAGATGGTGATTTGCCAATCTTGAGATTGCTGTACAAATGAGGCTACAGAACTCAGCATTTCCTCAGTTCGTAACACTACTGTGCCACCGCAACTCAGGCAAGGATATATTTCTTCTGCGAATACATCAAAATTTATTGAGGTAAACTGGAGAATGGAATCGCACTCAGAGATTTTGTATTGAGCGATCGCCATTTGGGTAAAATTTACGAATGATTGATGTTCAATCATTACCCCTTTGGGTTTTCCGGTTGACCCCGATGTATAGATGACGTAAGCTAAATTATTCGGTTTTACTGTATTAACCAGATTGCTTTGGCTTTGCCCCCCGTAGGCATTGCTCTGGTTAAAAATTTCATCTTGCTGGCTATCTAAATAAATAACCTGCCCCGAATATTCAGATATTGACGTAGACCATTTTTGTTGTGTTACCAATACCGAGATTTGAGCATCTTGTACCATGTAGCTCAATCGTTCGGCTGGATAAGCGGGATCTAGGGGAAGATATGCTCCTCCTGCTTTGAGAATTCCCAATAAACCCACCATCATTTCGAGGGAGCGGTCGACGCAGATTCCAACTAGTACTTCGGCTCTTACTCCTAATTTTTGCAAATGATGAGCAAGTTGGTTAGCTTTAATATTTAATTGCTGATATGTCAGTTGCTTATGTCCATATTTCACAGCCACAGCCTGCGGAGTTTGTGCAACCTGGGCTTCAAATAATTGATGAATACATTGTTCAAACATAAACTAGATATTTATCGAATAGTGGTTATAACTCTTTTATGTCTCTAATAAAATATTTAGAGGTTGGAATGACAAAAAAGGTTTTTGATTTTTATCTTGTGAGAGTCATAAAAGAGTGTTAAAGTCCTTTTGACTTTCAGTAATTAGTGGAAACAATGTCCTTTGAGGGTTTAATCCCTTGAAATCGGACTCAGAGGCTATCTTGTTTGTTCAAAGTTAAGTAAGTCGGCGCAATTAAAGCTAACTAGTGAAGACTGTCATTTGTCTTTGGTCATTAGTAAGGACTTTAAACTCGTCTACGTTTCGTAACATACTTGCTTTTTTAGCGCTAACTTACTTTGGACAAGAAATAATTTGGTACAATTCAACCTGGCATTTAACCGAATGTAATAGTGAAATTATTCATCCACAATTTCAACTGTTTTTGGTTGGTTATATTCTTCAGTATCGATAATGACTTCTGGGCTAAGTTCATTTTTCAATTTCAGTTTTAGCTCCTCTGAAATGGGTAAATCTTTAATTTCTTTGAGAAGGTATCTCACTGATTCGGTTTTGCTCCGTTCTGTATAAATAGCCTTAAGAATAGCTTCAATTCCATATCCCGCGATAGTATCTCCCAGAACGGTTATTAGACCAAGCAATCCTATACCTCCGACGATGCCAAAGGGCCCTCCCAAGGCTGTGATGGCAGCTGCAACGGCGGCGGAACTACCTCCTGATGCAACTGTTAGAACCACGAGAATTACACCAGGAAGACCCAGACCAGCCAACTTTTTAACGATTTCGTCCATTGTAATTACCTAAAATCCTTATACTGTTGGTTAATACGTGACTGACTAAGGGTAAAAGATAGAGTCTTTGTAAATAAAGAAACCTATCTCAGAATCTAGACTAAGCTAGACAAGAGTCTTTAATTCAAGCGATCGCTAATTTTTCCATTAACAGCAGAGATAGCCACTGTTCTTGGTGAGGCTAAATAATTTTTGCCCGTTGGATCGCCACTGCGTCCTTTAAAATTGCGATTGGTTGCATAAATGCCTGTTTCTTCTTTTGCTAAAACTCCCAATCCAGAATTGATACAAGCCCCACAACCTGTTTTGAGAATCTGGGCCCCTGCTTGTTCAAAAATGTCGAGATAGCCCAATTCTTGAGCTTGTTCTCGAATTTCAATGGTTGCAGGTACAATAAACAAGTTTACACCGTCTGCTAGGTGGCGACCGTTCAAAACTTCCGCAGCCTGAGCCAAATCATAAAGTTTTCCACCGGTACAAGAGCCAATAAAGGCTTTGGTAATGGGAATATCCTCTAATTGACTAATACCCACTACCTGATCCGGTTTTGGAGGACGTGCAACTTGTGCTTCTAAATCGCTGAGATCAAACTCATAAATCCTTTCATACTCAGCATCAATATCCCCACTAATCTCTTCAAATTCTTGAGAACTACGGTTTTTTACATATTCACGTGTCACCTCATCAGGAACGATTAAACCACATATTGCCCCACACTCAACTGCCATATTAGCGAGAGTCAACCGTTCATCAAATGGTAGTTGGGTGAGGATTGAGCCTCTAAATTCCATTACCTTACTGGTAGCACCAGCACAGCCGATTTGTCCCAAGATAAATAGAATAATATCCTTGGCACTGATTTTAGAAGGCAAGGTTCCAGACAACTCAAATACTAGGGTTTGGGGAACCCGAATCCACATGTCTCCTGTGGCATAAATATTCGCCATATCTGTCGTACCTACGCCGGTAGAGAAGGCCCCTAATGCCCCGTAGGTGCAGGTATGGGAATCTGTACCAGCAATCACCATTCCTGGCCGGACAAATCCTTTTTCTGGGAGTAAAACGTGGCAAATACCTGCGGCTTCACCTGGGGAAACCACATCAAATAAGTGGCATTCTTGGTCTTGGGCAAACTTAACCATCTGTTCGTACATCAGATGGGCTTTGTTATCTGGACGGATGTCGTTAACTTGGATAAAGTGATCTGCTACCAAAACCACTCGTTGGGAGTCCCATAACTTTGCCCCTTCGCCAAAGTGTTTATAAAATGTTTTAGCCACAGGGCCGGCTACAGCATCGTGGGATAAAGCTAAATCGATTTGGGCAAAAACCACCTCTCCCGGCTTGACGTAGGAATTACCGGAGGCTTTTGCTAAGAGTTTTTCTACTAAAGTCATCGGTCTAGTAGATGTCAGGCTGCGAGGAATGGTAATCTGACCATGACGACGCATCTGATTAAAAGCCATCAGTCCGCCTGCTGCTGCGATCGCATCAACTACTGGATTCTGCTCTTTTTCCCCAAGAATTTCTAAGGAAAGTCCAATATTAATACTATTACGATAAAAAATCTCTGCAAAGGATCGCGCCCGAATCTTCTTAACTCCGGCTGCTTGGATGGCAATGGGGGCAACTTCTCGACTAGAACCACAGCCAAAATTTTCTCCGGCTTCAATCACATCGTATTTTTGTAGTTCACCTTCGCCAATCAGGTGTTCTAAAGCATACTGTTTTAAATATTCAGGGTCATCTGTTGTGGCCCGATTAGCCGGAATAATATCATCAGTATTAATATCATCTCCCAAGTACAAAACTTTATTTGCGTTACTCATGCATAGATAGCTCCTAATTCCGAATATTGCCCAACTGAAAGTTCTTCTAGTAAAAGGTCAACTAAGGTTTGAGTGTTGACCAAAATTTCTTCTCCTTGAGGAGACAAATCGGCTGTGCGATATCCCTTGGCTAAAATTCGGTCTTGTGCTTGCATAATCCGTTGGGCAGCTTGCACTTCTCCCCATTGCTGAAGCATCAAAACACAGGCTCCGAGAGTTCCCAAAGGATTAGCAATTCCTAAACCTGCAATGTCTGGGGCTGTACCATGAATAGCTTCGTACAGACCAAATCCGTCAGCGTTTAGGCTGGCTGATCCTAATAAACCGATGGAACCAACTAATGCACCGCCAATATCGCTAAGAATATCTCCAAACAGATTTCCCGCCAAAATTACATCAAACCGTTGCGGATTCAGAACCATAAGCATGGCTAAGTTATCCACCAACATTGGTTCAATCACAACATCGGGAAACTCTCTAGCTTCTTCTTGCACTAGACGAGTCCAAGGCAGATGGGGCAAGGCATTTTCTTTGTGGGCTACGGTGAGTAATCCGCGGCGGTTTTGGGCTTGCTGTAATGCCTTACGAGCGATCCGACGAATTTCTTCATCGTAATAGCGCATCGTATGATACCCATAAGTTCCCTGGTCATCTGAAGCTCGTCCAGATGGCCCAAAATAGATGCCACTGACTAGTTCTCGAATAATGAGAATATCGAGTCCTTGAACTTTCTCTGCCCGGAGGCTAGATTTATGCAGAAGACTTTCAACGCTACGGATGGGGCGAAGATTGCAAAAAAAGTCGAAGTGCTTTCGCAGTTCTAGTAATCCCCCTTGACTAACAGCACCAAATACAATCCCATCGGCTCCATTGCATAGTTGAGCGGTGGCTTGAGGGAAGTAACTACCAAATTGTTCTAAGGCAGTTGCACCAAGCCAACCATAATTCACCTGTAAGGTAAATCCCTCAATTTGAGCGACATGTTGGAGAATTTTTAAGGAAGCTTCCACAACTTCTGGCCCAATTCCTTCCCCAGGAATAGCGACAATCCGATAGTTGTGATTACTTAAAAACCCCATTTTTCCATAACTCCAATACTTCGTTGGCTGTAAAATAGCGTTCTTGCTCAACAGCAAGAGATTTGATTACTGAGCGCATTTTCTCGTATTGCGTTCTGGGTTGAGGATTTTGCATTTGCTTTTCAAACAGATATTGGAAATTACTAGCTCCACTCCATTTGCCAAATACAACGTCTATACTGCCGTGAGAAAAAATTGCAAAGCTGTTGGGGTCTGAAAACAAACAATTGACATGAGTCCCCGTTTCATGCCATTGAGAAGTTTGAGAGTAAGGAGGGGCTGGGCGAACTCCTAATTGTTCAATGTAATTAGTCACAGGTGCGATCGCGTCATAGTTAATGCCCTTGACTTCAATTCCAAAGCGGACTCGTAACCCATTCAATACCTGCTCAATAGGAATATTTCCCGCACGTTCCCCAATGCCGCAAAACGTACCCGATACTAAAGTCGCTCCAGCCATGACAGATTGGAGGGTATTTTCGAGTGCCATGCCCATATCATTGTGGTAGTGTACCCCGAGAGCTACCCCTGTCGTGGATTGGAGCAGGTCGCTAACCCAGATATAGCTCTTTTCTGGGCTGAGAATCCCCACCGTATCACAGAGAACGAAGTTTTCAATATAAGGGCTAAAGGAGCGGATACATTGCACTAAAAAGTCAAAATCGGCTCTAGAAGCATCCTCTGCGGCGAAATCTACTCTCAATCCAGCGATCGCAGTTGCATAATGCAAATGTTCGGCAATTACATCGATAGCATTTTGGCGAATTTGATCGATGACATTATTAGAGATATCGTCATCAATGGTTTTCCCTTTAAACTCTTTCACCTGCCTAATTTGCGGATCTCGTAAAAACAATAGTCGATCGGAAACGGCATGGATCAGGATGATCCGCTTAACTCCGCAGTCTTTGGCTAGATCAATAAACTGCTTGTTCATCAAAGTAGCCGAAAAAATCTGACTATCCAAACCTTCCGATACTAATGTTTTAGCTAGTTCAGCTTCTTGCTCACATACACAGGGCATAATGTCGAGCGCATCGACTCCTGTATGAGCAATTAAATGGGCGAGTTTTTGTTTATTTGGGTAAGAGAAAAATAGACCTGCTTGTTGTTCTCCATCCCGCAGAGTGTCATCGTAAATCTTGATGGGAAGAGTTTCCATTGTTTTACTTATCTCATATAAGATTTATTTGGATAAAATTTCACACAACTCATCGATTTCTTGATTTTTTTCTTGCATCAGGATGTTACCTAAAAGTTGTAACTGCCGGATATTTTCTAATTTGGCATTATCTATTGCTTCAAGTTCACTTTTTAAAAATGTTTGGAACCGATAATAAGAAGATTTATTACCTTTATTACTAGCCTCAAACAATCTTTCTAATTCTCCAGCTACTACTTCACTGCCACCGTCAAGGACAATATTTAGCAGTGGTTTTGCCCATTGTAATAGTCCCCATTGTTTTACTTCGTCATAAGCGTAGACGCTGGTTAGGGAACCAGTACCCAATGATACTAATAAGATATCCTCTATGTTTAATAATTGTTTGTTTTCTTGACTACTAATTTGTGCTTCTACAATAGCTAAATTAGCTGGATTATTAGCGACTACTCCCCCATCTAATAAAGTATAGAATCCGTTAGAATTATGGGAACTAGAAACACGATAAGGAGCAAAATAAGTTGGAGTTGCACTAGTTGCTAACGCCGCATCTGTGAGCGTAAAACCTGCACATAATTTACGAAACTTTTTCGATTCAGTCTGTTGTTTTTCAAGTTTATTCGTAAAGAATATGGGAATCCTCTGCTCGATATCGTAGCTAGTTACAAAAACTTCTTTAAGATTATTTTCTAGAGAAGTATCACCAAAATATTGCCTAATAATTTCTTCTCTACCTTCCGAAGAATATTTTGGTTGAACAAATATATCTTCTATCTGACCGAGTACTTTTTCCCAGAATGGCTCGTAAAATATTTCAGCCCCATACTCAAGATATATTTGCAGGAGATCCTCAGCACTATATTGGGCGGTAGGTGGGCTATCAGGTACGTCTAAATTTAATTTTGGTTTAGTTAATCCGAGTGCCAGAATTCCGCCGCTAGAAGTGCCAGAAATTAAATCGAACAAACTAAAAATCGGCTTCTGTGTCCGCTTTTCAATTTCTGCCAGGAGCATTGTGGGGATAATGCCCCGAATACCGCCTCCATCAATAGCAAGTATTTTACATTTGGGATTGGCTTTAGTATTCATAGTTTTTGGCGATCGCTCCTGAGTTAATGTTTCTGGTTGTTGGATGTGGCTGGAACTTGAGTTTCCCTAATTTGGGCTGTTTCGGTTTTCCCCTCTTTTGCTGGGGGAGTTTGAATGGCAGATTTTTCGCTCTGTTTTTTTGTCCCTCCATTGCCAAAAGTTTTAATTTTTTTCTCAAGAGTTTCATCAATGAATACATCTAGGTTCCCTGATTCACTGATGCCGAACTCAAAATTATCACTATATCGATCTGAGGAACGGGCAAAAAAAACATTGCGCGTCCCGTATGTAGTGGCTTTATTTGCTAGCTGATGAGGGTTTACCCATCCTGAAATTGTAAAGGCTGAACTTCCTTTAGCAAAAACACCACCAAAATCATTTTTGCCAAAATCTATGTAATTATCTTGACCGTAAAATGTCAGAACTGATTGACTATATATCTGGTTTGTCACGATATTTGAATCTCAAAATAAGGTAATTCGTAATTCGTAATTAATAAATTTAAGAGATGGATACTTGCTAAATACTAGTAACTATAGCTTCTTGGTAAACCTGTTGAACGACCTCTGCTAAACGTTTCATACCAGTTTCGATGTCTTGGTCACTTGCTGTGAGGCTGATACGAATACATTGGTATTTGTGTGACCAATCTTCCTCTAAACCAGGGAAGAAAAACCTCCCAGGTACAACAATTACACCCACTTGCTTTAGTTGTTGGTATAAATCCCAGTCACTGATAGGTAAATTTTTTAACCACATCCAAGCAAAAATAGCTCCCTCGCCCTGATGTAAGAACCAAGGTAAATCTTTGGACATCGCTTGTTCAAGTTTGGCTTCAAGAACGGAAAACTTATTTTTGTAAAAAGGTCTTATGACTTCTTTAGATATGGATTCAAGAGCACCAGAGTTAATTGCACGAGCTGCGATCGCTTGTCCATAATGAGAGGGGTGGAGACATATATTTGTCTGAAAAGATTCTAAAACTTGAATTATCTTAGGGTCTCCAATAGCGACACCAATCCGCTCTCCTGGCAAACCCGCTTTTGAGAAACTCATACAATGTACAATGTTTTCACCAAACACGGGTGTCATTTCTTGAAAATTTAGTGATGGAAAGGGTGGACCATAGGCAGAATCTATGAATATGGGGATATTGTAGGGTCTAGCAAGATCAGCAATTTTGTTTATTTCATCGTTAGATAAGATATTGCCTGTGGGGTTACAGGGACGAGAGAAGATGATGCAACCAGTGTTTTCTGTAATAACTAGGTTACTGAAATCAGGGTGATACTTGAACTTATTAGCTCTGGTATTAATATCTAAAGCTGGTTTATACGAGACTAATGCCTCTGGTGCTAAACTGATTCCACCGTAACCTGTGTAGTCAGGACTAAGTGGTAAAACAATTCGCTTTAAATCTCCATTGCTTGTGTAGCCACCAAAAGCATTAGCAGCATAGAAATAGAGCATTTGACTTCCAGGAGTGATTAAGATATTGCGTTCACTTAAAGAAAGTCTATAGCGATGATTAAAATATGCAGCGATCGCTTGAATTAATGGGGCATAACCCTGACTTGAGCCATAACGACAAACTACTTGACCATACTCAGAGCTAGCTAAAAGTTCTGCGGTACAGTCCCGCCACATCTGCTCAACTTTTGGCAAAAGCAGTGGATTTCCAGCGCTTAAATTAATAAATTCTTGCTCTTGTTTGGTTTGTAGTGTTTCGATAATATCATTCCCTATGGCCCTAATACCTGTTAAGTTGGACATTTGAACACCAATTTGAGATAAGTTAAGTGTCATAATCGTTAGAAAATATGGCTCTTCAGTACTTTTTATAGAAAACTAGGTTCAAAATCCTTGAAAGCCTTATTCCGTAGGCATTTCTCTCAAAATTATGGCATAATTCTTTGTAACCTTTGCCCCACAAGGGTTTTGTTATCATCAATCTTCAATCACCATAAAAACAACGCAAGAGCCGAAAATATTTGGAAATTATTAATACTAAATAACTAGGCTCGACTTTGTTCATTTTTATGAACTATGATGGCAGATTTTCAAACCTTTATATAATATTTTTTAAGATTTCACAAAAATTACTAACTATGTCAAAAATCACCAAACATTGGCTATTGACGTAATCAATTAATGATTGGTTGTCATCAAAAAACGCACTATAGTACATCCCTGGTAGACGAACGGTTTTATAGTCTTGCCAGTGACAACCTACTTGTGATTTGCCCCGTAGTCAAACTTTTCCGTCATCCACACTTACTTCTGATACAGGTTGTTTTGCAAGTGGTAGTTGAAAATCTTGATCGAGAACTAAAAGCATCTTTTTAAAACTAATGTGTTTTACCTAAGCTTCAGAATAATCTCAGTTTTATCAAGAAAATGCAATAGCTGGTAAGACAATATTAATTGGGTAATTAAGACAGTTAATTGGGTAATTAAGACAGTTAAGACAGTTAAGACAGTTAAGTGGACAGTTAAGACAGTTAAAATAGTTAAAATAGTTAAAATAGTAAATAAAAATAATTATTAACTCTAGCTTTCTTAGTGATTATCATAAACTTAGGGTCATCACTCCAATACCAAAGCAAGAAGTCAAAACCCGTAGGGCGAACGCATCTAAATATTAAAGATCAATAATCAAGGTGGAATTCCCCAACACTCCACCACACAGTATTTTCAGAGAATTAGGTATAAAACTGAATAATAATGATAATCGTTGTCGGGGGAGGGAGTTTGTGGCAGCCGTCGGCTACCAAGCAATACGGGTTTTGCCTCTGGGCGATAAACCAATACAGTTTAGATCAGCCTATTTTTTCGTAACTGTTCCCTTGCCTTCACAGAAAAACTTTCTTAACCGAAACACATTGAGCCAATAGCGATCACTGTAAGCCATCTGGCCTCCTATTGCGCTAAAGCATCTACCCGAAAAAGAAATTTGTACTCAATTGGTAAATTCTTCAGTAAGAGACTCGTATTTTCCATCGATTTGGTGTACCTTGTTAATTCAGTGCAAATTATTTATACCTAACTTCTCCCAAATTTACTCAGACAAATTTTAAGCCAATGCCTTCAAGGGAACAGCCAATGAAAACTTCTAATGATACAGATACTAAGAAGATCATCAAAAAATCCGACAAGCTTACCCTGAGACAGATGAAGTTGATCGAGGAGGCTGAAGACCAACTTCTTCAAGCTAATACTGACAATTATACTGCCCCTGTGGTTGAGCTTGAGGAGAAACCAGTAGCGATTTCAGAGCCTAGAGTTCCTGACTATGTTCCATTTCTTGATAATCCTCCGGTACAATCGGTGGGTAATTCGGGCTGGCAGGTTTCTGATGTCTGGCGGGATATTCGGGTGGATGATTTTTGTAATTAAAGCAGGCAATTTGTATTCCCAGACAGTTCTGCATCAAGGTGGTTGCAGTTATCCACGATCAGAATCTTAGAAATTGAGGAATAGGAACCGCTTCAGGGAGAAAAGTTTTCCCGAATGCATTCTTGTGCAGCAATACCTTTGTCTCTTCGCTAAACCAATACTATGGCAACTGCCTGAGCAACTTTTGTAAACTATCTTTGCACCAAGTCAAAGTTATAGTTGCATTGTGCCTATAATAAGTTACGGCTAACTATAACTGGAAGTTAGCACCCTGTAATAAGTAATCGATTTGGGTTCTTCTAGCCACAGAGAGAACAGCGTTAATATGAGCAGGGCTTCCAGCCTTACCCAAATGCTTGTATTTG
>JBGTMK010000634.1:0-4139 GCA_041743605.1 Nostoc sp. | reverse complement strand
AGTACATCATCTGCATAGCGAAAAGCTTCTTGCACAGGCGTCTGTTCGGGGATCACTTCCAGTAGTTTGTTATTGGGGATAATGATCAGTGTATCTACTCTACTTTTCAGTCCTTCAATACCTTGCTCTGCTTGGCTGGTGCGGCGGCGTCCCTCAAAGACAAATGGACGTGTAACTACACCAACAGTGAGAGCGCCCATTTCTTTAGCTACTTCTGCCACAATTGGAGCTGCACCCGTTCCAGTACCACCACCCATACCAGCAGTAATAAATACTAAGTCTGCACCCTCCAAAGCTGTAGCAATTTCGTCCCGTGATTCCTCAGCGGCCTTTTGACCGATTGCAGGATTACCACCTGCTCCTAAACCCCGCGTTAGCTTCTGTCCAATTTGCAATCGACTTGGAGCGCCTGCCAGAGTTAAAGCTTGAGCATCAGTGTTAATTGACCAAAACTCTACCCCAGAGACATCAGACTCGATCATCCGGTTAACAGCATTACCGCCACCGCCACCAACACCAATCACTTTAATGTTGGCAACCCGTCCAGGAACAATCTCGCCAATTCGGCTATTTTCAGCAGAAATCTTCTTATTATCGTGATTTTGCCCGAAGTTCAGCCCAGAGTTATTAAAGGGATTGGTCGAGTTAACTGCCAGAGAGAACCCAGGCTGTCCCGGAGATTGGGAATTTTTATAGTTAAGTCCTTGGTTATTATCAAGTGTCATTGGATTTGCGAAAGGGTAGATAAACGACTTTTTCAGGTGTTATTCACCTAAGAGTCAACTTTAGTTTGACACTGCCACAATACTATGGCACTGTTCTTTATTATTTTCACTACTGCCAAGCCTAACAGAATTGGCAGTGCGAAAATTTGCTATAGGATAAGCTTTCAATGCAGCCGCTCCCACAGCCAATTCTAGAGAAGTATACCTATATTTATCTAAAAGTGACCTGTATAACTTCAACCAGACATTAATCTCTTCATTATTCTCAATGGAAGGCATAACTTGTAAAGACACACTACAGCGTATCTTTTCTGCCTCAATAATAATATTGTTAATAGGTTTCACCATTGGGGATGATTGCAACTTTAGACACAAAACTTACCTTCTACTTACTTATATTTAAGTTAAACTGAGCAAGAATTTACTTGTCAGACTATACCTGATTAATTTGTTGTTTGGGGGGTCTTAATGGACACTTTGTTAGGGCAATAGTGTATCCTACGAGAACCCCCACTAGTGCAGTCAATAAATCAACATTTTCTAAGAGGTTTCGTCACCCAATCAGAATTACGGCACAGAATAGTCCAAACTTATTGCTCAGAAGCAATGCTTACGGAATTTTGGGCGGCATTTTACCTTACAGGTTGAAACTTCGGTAAACTGTCTTTGAAGGTGTTTTCAACTGAAAATAATAAATATATTTATCAGCATAAAGCTTCTGAATTTACTAGGAGTTATCTATACATTAAACACTCTAGATGTTTTTAGGAATTTTGGGAATTAATTTTTCTTCTTTTTGGTTCATTTGTACTAATGGAAATTCAGGATTTTTCAGATCGATATACTCTATTTGACCGGAATTGAATTTTGCTGTTAAATGGCGCATTTGGGTGAGTAGCTTAATTTGTTCAGACAACTGAGGGCCTGGTACACCAAGATGCACATTTCCTAATTCTGTTTTCAAAATTAAATTCGTTGGATTTTGGCAATCAATTTCCATCACTTTTACGGGACTTTCACTTACAGCTTCATGGAGTTGAGTCCAGTAGAGGCAGTATTGTTTTGACAAACCAATTACTCGGAGATTGGGTAATTTCTTAGTAGGATTCAGTGATGTGTATTTTTCTAAGGGCATCCAAGCCCCACTTGCGTCTAATAAGCCAATTGTTACTTTTTTGTTGCCACGTGTTTGAGTTACCGCTACAGGCACTCGTTCTTGGATTTCAATGATTAATCCAGGAGGAAAGAGGCGGCGGCTAACGATCGCTTGGGCAATAGTTGGTTGTTTCTTCAGAGAGTTAGCGATCGCCGACGGTTCAATCCGCCACAAAGACTGGGGGTAAGATAACACCAATAGTGACTGAGTTGTTTCATCCGACAGTAATTTATTGCCTGATTTCATCACTATTTGCTTGGGAGCTTTTAGCATCCACACTGGCTGAACTGCCATCCAGAGTAATCCACCTGCCAAACCAGTAATGGCAAAGGTTCGCCAAATAGCCTGAATAATTCTCATCTGCCGCTGCCGACGTAATTTTTTACGCCGCTGGGCTAAATCTGTGCGGGAAACTGATATTATGCCAGCCATTCAAACCCCTTTCTGATTGAAATCTAAATTCCTTGACGCACTTATATCATTATTAATTTCAGTAAACACTGTTGGCATCTGTTAGCCGCTCTCCTCAAGACTTTTTTTATTTTTAGTAACACTTTACAGTAACTACACAAAGATTATGGCGCTAGTCACCATTCCTATTAAAGTTTCCGGTGTCCATTTTTAACTGACTGTAGTCTTTTTGACAAGTTATTGTTGAAGATTTTTTCCTTAAAGATTACAAAATATTAATTTAGATGTTTAGGATTTTGTTTTCTTGACAAATAGAATGTGAAATGATAGCTAAGTATTCCTGAATCTCTGTATAGCTTGCTATAATTCATACCAGTCCTCATCATCAGCTATACAAATTGAGAACCATGAAATCTAGTAACTTTTTTTACTGATTCACCTAGCCCTAAAGGTTTGTGGCAGTTCAAACAAAAGCTAGAGATTGTCAAAACCTCAATAGCAGGTGTAAAAAGGACAGATATGCTTAAGGTTATTAGGGTCAATTAAATCTCTACCATACTACTGACAGTAGTCCTGTACCAAGTGCTGTCCCTTGCAAGACACTACCAACTTGCAAGTTAATCGTATGTCTACATCCCGGGTAGAGATTACTTGTATAAAAAATACGAATTAAACTGCATCTACAAACACGTCTACATACACCTCTACATACATGAAAACGACATTAAATTTGTCACGTTTTTATAAAGCATGTAACCCAAGCTACACGCTAAATACAAGTAACGTGCTAGATCGTCAGTATTACATAGATTTTGCTGATGTCCGTGGTTGCAAGATTGTCGAAGAATTGCAACGGACTATCATTCGGATTTCTCCTGATGAGCCAACCTGTCAGTTATTTACGGGTCACATTGGCTGCGGTAAGTCAACAGAATTGCAGCGCCTCAAGACAGAACTAGAAGTGGCGGGATTTCATGTAGTTTATTTTGAGTCCAGTCAAGACTTAGACATGGCGGATATTGATGTCAGCGATATTCTGCTGAGTGTAGCCCGTCAAGTCAGTGCCAGTTTAGAAGCGATTAACATCAAACTCAAACCTGGTTACTTTACGAATTTATTTAAAGAAGTAGGCGATTTTTTGCAAAGCCCCATAGAGCTTTCTGGACAAGCAGAGTTGTCCTTGGGTATTGCCAAAATTACTGCCAAAACCAAAGATAGCACCCAGATGCGGAATCAACTGAGGCAATATCTGGAACCACGTACCAATAGTATTTTGCAGGCGATTAACGAAGAAATTTTAGAAAAAGCTGTTGAACAGCTAAAGCTACAAGGTCAAAAAGGATTGGTAGTGATTGTAGATAATTTGGATCGAGTAGATATGCGTCCCTTAGCATCGGGGCGATCGCAACCAGAATATCTCTTCATCGACCGAGGTGAACAGTTACGCCGACTCAAATGCCACCTAGTTTACACAATTCCTCTAACATTAATTTTCTCCAATGAGTACGAGACACTAAAAAATCGTCTGGGGGGAGGGATTGCGCCAAAAGTACTGCCAATGGTGTTAGTGCGGCAAAGAGATGGCAGTGACTACGAACCAGGGATGTCATTGGTACGCCAGTTAGTTCTCGCAAGAGCTTTTCCAGAAGTTCCTTTGAATAGCAGGCTTTTATTAATTACAGAATTATTCGATCACTCCCAGACTTTGGATCGTCTATGTCGCGTTAGTGGTGGTCACATTCGTAACTTATTGGGTTTACTTTATAGCTGCCTGCAACGACAAGATCCACCTTTTTCTAGGGACTGCTTAGAAGCCGTGATTAAGGACTACCGGGACGATCTGCTAT
>JBGTMK010000633.1:0-4550 GCA_041743605.1 Nostoc sp. | reverse complement strand
TGACCATCTTCGGCAGCTTCACTTAGGCAATGGATAATCCCCGCACGGTAACGAAATTCTGAGTCAGGCGCAATTCCGATATTTCTCGCAATCTTGTCAGCAGTCAGAAAGCCAATACCGTAGATGTCGGCTGCCAACTGGTAAGGATTATGGGTAACAGTGGCGATCGCTTCATCCTTATATTGCTTGTAAATCTTCACAGCATAAGTGGTAGAAACACCATGCCCCTGGAGAAATACCATCACTTCTTTGATCGCTTTCTGAGTTGACCAAGCGTTTTTAATGAGAGTGATCCGCTTTTTGGCAATACCCTGGACTTCAATCAGTCGTTCAATCTGGTTTTCGATGATGTCGAGCGTTTCTAGCCCGAAGTGGGCAACAATCCGTCTTGATGTGACTGGCCCAACACCTTTAATCAGTCCACTACCCAAATATTTCTCAATTCCGGTAAGCGTTGCTGGTTTGGTTTCTTTGTAGTTGACTACTTGGAACTGGGGGCCAAACTGAGGATGGTCACGCCAGAAACCGGTTAGCTGTAGAGTTTGACCTGGCTGAATATTAGCAAAGCTGCCGACAATTGTTGTCAGTTCGGTGCTGCGGGGGCGGGTCAGTCTTGCCACTGTGTAACCCGATTCAGCAGAGTAAAAAGTTAAACGTTCTACGACTCCGGTGATTGTTTCGTGTTGAGGAAAGGCACTTACTTGTTGAGGGGAAAGATTAGAGGGAGTGGACATTGTTTATGATCAGATGCCACACATTATTACAATACTGGAATTCAGTTCAATCATAGTACATAAATACTATACTCTTTTGAGATTACAGTAATAGTAGATGATAAAGTCGAAAATGCTGCTTCGCTTCCCCATACGATGACTACGAGCGCAAGCTATGCAAGCTACGCCTCAAAGGTTGGTGAGGAAAGTGAAATATGTTGTAAAAAACCATAGATTTTACTCTAATAAAGCTTCAATTTGCCCTAACAACTTATCTAAAACTTTTGCTTTATTAGGATCTTCCCAGATTTTAGCTTGCTTAACTCGCTGATAGGCTTCCTTCATCCGATTAGGAAGGATATTCGGCTGAGAAGACTTAGGAGGTTGAACTGATTGAATGTAACTTTTGATATCTCTAACTGAAAGATTTTCTTCAATAGTTTTCACTAGAAGTTGATGTCGCTGATCTTTGTCTTTCAATTGAGCGATGATACGAGCTTTGGTATATTCTAGTTGTCCTTGGCGCAAAGTTTCTAGAACATCTTTAGGTAAATTTAGTAAAGGTAGGCGATGACTACGAAAACTGTCTGGAGTCACCCTACCTATTACTGAAAATATCTTTTCTACCATTTCCCATTGGTTACGAACAACGTTGTTCGTAGTTTCTGTTTTTTGCTTTTGGAGGTTAGCAATATGATTGAGTAGGGAAATAACTTCTCCTTGAGAGCATTCCAAGCGAATAGATAGCAGTTGCAAAATAGCTTCAGTTTCCTCAACCGGATTTAAATCTTCCCGTTGCAAATTTTCGAGGAGGGCGACTTGGAAAGCATCTTGGTCATTGAGATGGCGGATAATAACCGGAACTTGCTCCATTCCAAGAGTTTGAGCCGCACGGTAGCGACGTTCACCAGCAATCAATTCATAATTACCGGATTCTAACGGTCGGACAAGCAGTGGCTGCAAGATGCCATGTTCACGAATAGAAGCAACTAGGCTTTCCATTCCTTGAATTGAAAAATAACGCCGAGGCTGATGAGCCGCTAGGTGAATTTGAGTTATCAATAAAGATTGTTCAATAGATTCGTTTTCCGAGAGTTGAGGATTATTGGTAACTCCTACTAAGTCAAGGAATTGTCTGGTTTTATTCGGAAATTCCATTTCATCTGCCATTGACAAGCGCCGCTTCGCCATATTACTCCTGTTCTGCCATTTCCCTGGCGATTTCTTGATAAGGTTCAATCAATTTTCTTTCTGTGGTATACCGATGAATTGGTTGACGCGCCAAGTTAGACTCTGGAAACTGAACAGACTTAGGCACTGGTTCAAAAATTTTGACCCCAGGGAGTTTAGTTTTAAGAGTTTTGAGAGCATCTTGGGTCGTGAGTGTACGGTCTGCCATTGTAGGCAAGACTCCTAAAATTTGCAAATTGGGGTGAGTGTCTTCATCACGAAGACTTTCGATAGTTTCCAATAATTGTCGTAAGCCTTCCAAAGCAAAGAACTGACATTGAACGGGGATCAAGACTGCATCTGCTGCCATTAGTGCATTTAGAGTCAACATCCCTAAGCTAGGTGGACAATCAATGAGGATATGAGCAAATTCTTGCCGTAAAGGATTCAATTTCTTTCTCAGGATTCGGCTATTATCTGCCGAGGTCAAAATTTGCTTTTCTCCAGATGCTAGAGATATGTCAGCCGGAATCAGCTTGATTCCATACTCGGTGTCAATAATAGTTTCAGATGCGCTCTGTTTACGATCTGTAAGTACTTCATAGGCAGTCATCTGCCCTGGCTGAATCTTGATTCCTAGACCTGTGGTTAAATTGCCTTGGGGATCAAAGTCAACTACAAGGCAGGAGGAACTTTCTGCCAGCAATCCACTTAGTGCAATAGTAGAGGTTGTCTTGGCTACTCCTCCCTTTTGATTAGTAACTGCGATAATCATATTTTCTTAGTACTATGCGATTTTTGATGGAAAAACATATATATATTAGTTACAGAATGAACTGATTCTATGACAATTTAAGTAGACCGCAAAGATTTTCACAAGTTTTAAACCAAAGTAATGAAAAACTAATGTTCCAAATTGCTTGTTACCTAAAAAGCTAACTATACTTTCATTCTGGCGATGAGGAGCGATTTAGTGAAATAAATTGGCGCTTAAAATAAACTTATTTCCCCAAGCTCACATAAAATTTTCTGATGAAATCAAAAGAGCGATCGCCCAAGCCACCTAAACAACAGCCAAAACCCAACGAACCAAGTCCAAAGCTTGACCTTGTTGCTTATAAACCAGTAGATAAACAGCAGCCAATCTCTCAGCCTAACATTACTCCCAGTATTGATCTGCCGTCAGTTGAGCAGCCAGCCCAAGCAGAGGTGATACCTCTTGTAAGGTCAAAGACAAACGCTGCTGAAAAACCGCAACATTTAGAGAAAAGTAAAGCCAAACGTACCTCTGCTGACAAGAGAAAATCCAAATTACCGCAACAGCCCAAGCAACAGGGTCAATTGACAAAGAGCGATGAAGAAGAAGAATTACCGCCAGAACCCTGTCAGCACATACAATTCCTGGATTGCAACTCGGAGATAGGGCGTGTGATATTCGAGTGCTACCACTGCAAGCAAGGGATAATCAGCGAGTACACTGGAGATCCCGTAATAGGCGAGTACAAAGGACGACCTTCAGTGACTTTCACAAAGGTAAAATGCCCCAACTGTGAGCAAACAGCGATTAGGCTGGAAGCAAGGGAAGTACTTTCAACAACAGCAATTTCTTCTCCTTGACAGCAATGATGGCACACAACCTCTTGAAGAGTGATTGGTAAGAGATATTTACAATTGATAATGCAAAAGTTGAAAATTTTACCCTCAATAATAACTGCACTAACGGCACTGACACTAACTAGTTGCAGTACTACTACTGCTGAACAGTATGAAGCAACAGCACTCACCAGTTACTCCTGGCAAGTCAAGTATGCGAATAACCTAACAAGTCAACCACAGCCACGCATTGAAACCTTTGCTAATACTTCAGTGGTGAATCGGAATGGAGTAAAACCACCAGGAGCAGTTGTTGGGCCAGACGACCGTGGGCTATGGTGGACTACTTTACCTCCGAGGCCAAGTGTTGATGAAGTTGAACAACGCAAAAGACTTCAAGAAGAGGCAGGAAAACCCGAATTGGTGAAAGATGTAAAGTACAAACTAACCTATGGAGTGGGTAATACTCAGAACACGCTACCTACGAACTATGAAGTTTATCGACAAGTGGTAAAAGCTTATCCACAAAGAACTCCTTTGGAATTGACTCTGGGTGTGAATGATAATTCAGTAGAGAAAGCTGAACCTGTAAGCAAGTGATAACGCACTCGTTACATAGTCAACAAGAAGTTAAAGATCAAAACTGAATTGCTTTTCAACAAAAAATTGACATTAAAGTATAAATCAAAGAGTCAACGATGATCTAATTTAATTTCTGCTGCATTGGTAAAAAGATTTCAAAAAATCCTGATGGGGGCTATATGGGAGCTATATATACCCCAACAATAGATCAGGCCTTTGGCAACATTTTGACCCCTATATAGGGTATATATAGGTGCTAAATGGGGTACATTTGACTGGTTAACATTTTGTACCCCATTTAGCCCCCAAGGGGTTATGATAAGCTCTTGAGATTAGGAAAAAAAGAGGTAGTTATTTTATTCTTCTCTCCCCTACTCCCTAAAATTACCTGAACAGATAATTTTCACAAATCAAAGTGTATTACCTTTGTCTTTATGTCAAACATTCACACCTTACAAAAAATTTTTCCGGCGGGTTTCGATAACGGTTACG
>JBGTMK010000632.1:0-3125 GCA_041743605.1 Nostoc sp. | reverse complement strand
GAATGGCGATTAGCTTAGGGACTTCCAGAAAATAAATTATCCAATTTACTCAGATAATATTTTTCTTTCTCCCCCTGCCCCCTGCCTACACCGCGATAGGATATTTTTTTAGTTGGAAGTCCTTTAGGACGTTGCGCGATCGCGTTAACTCACAGCAAGCCTCTTTGGGTCAAGTTAGAAATTTCACTTCCCAACTTCTCACTCCTCACTCATAACTTAATTTCCGAATTATCCCGAAAGTATAATTTCTTCTCATTTCCCTAGCAGGATGTATTTGTGTTAATATTTATGTAAAGCTAATACCCTGAGCGCAGATAAATGGGGAAGGTTTTAGTCTTAAACGCCTCTTACGAACCTCTCAATATAACGAGCTGGCGTCGCGCTGTGGTTCTGTTAATCAAGGGCAAAGCAGAACGCGTGGAACACAACGGTAAATTCCTTTATTCGGATTTTCCGTTGCCGACCGTGATCCGGTTACGTCATTATGTACGTGTTCCTTATAAAGAAATTCCTCTGACTCGCCGAAATCTATTGCACCGTGACGGTCATGCCTGTCAGTACTGTGGCTACACAGGGGATGAGTTGACTTTAGATCATGTAATACCGCGATCGCGCGGCGGCGGCGATACCTGGGAGAACATTGTAACTGCTTGTGTGCGTTGCAATGTCAAAAAAGGCAGTCGGACTCCCCATGAAGCTCACATGCCTTTGCGTCATCCCCCACGCCAACCTTATAGCAGCCTCTATTTCGAGGTCAGCAAACATCTTAAGAGTGGACTGCATACAGAGTGGCAAAAGTATGTTATAGGTCTTTGAGCAAATAAGCAGAGGAGAAAGAAGAAAGAAGAAATACCCTCTTTCTTTAGGATGGACATAGCCAATAACTATTAGTTATGTAGTATTAGAAAAATTTGCGGCTATATGGCTTGCAACGAAGGCGAGTGCGTCAAAACTCAAGTCCTACTTAATGGTATAGGGTTTACCCTTTCCTCCTCGTCTTCCCTACCTTCTGCCTTCTTCCACTAGGCTTCGCTCTAAAATATCAGAATTATCATAATTTTCAAAGTGCATACGAAACAGTCCTTGTTCCATCAAAAATAATTTTTGATTGCTCAATAGTCACAATAATGAGAATATTAAGCATAAGAATATTTCAAAGATCAAGGACTAATCCTAAAGTATAAGATAAAAAATATACCCTAAGTTAGATAAAAATCCCCCTGATTCAATTTATCGAAGAGGAAAAAACTTCTAAAATACACTTACGCTGCAAGATACAGCCCGATATACAAAGATTCCTTGCTGTATGCGCTCTAATAGAATTTAGTTGATGTTAAGCGCTGTTACTGACAAAAAATATACTTAGATGTATAGTGCAATGTTTTGATATTTTTGCGAAGATCATAATAATGTGGCTAAATTCAGTGAATTGCTGCTCGTAGTATTTCTGAATTAAAGGAGCCTCACACTTTAAAAAAGTTCCTTATGTACTTGAATTCTCCCGTCACTCAGTTTGAGAGTTTGTCATTGACCACAGAGCCAAACCCAGAGGAAACTGAAATCGAGAAAACGCCAGTGGAAGTTGCATTTAAGAGTCCATCATCACCGCCATCGGTAGGTGATGGGGCTATATATCTCAGTCACCGTGGTAATTCTCTGGCACAACAAAAGTCAGAAGAACTACAAAGAACCCTTCTGGCGCACAGACACGATCGCCAGCTCGTAATTCTGCAAGATTTTCCTGACCCTGATGCCCTTTCCTGTGCCTGGGCTTACCAGTTAATTGCCCAGCAATATGATATTAAATGTGAAATCATTTATGCGGGTGCATTGAGCCATCAAGAAAATATTGCCTTGGTAAGGTTGACTAATTTACCTATCCAACGCTGGACGCTGCAAACCCTGAAGACTAAAGATTTGTCATCTTATCAAGGTTTTGTACTAATTGATAACCAGGGAACTACTTCACAGCTACTATCAGCGGTACAGCAAGCTGGAATTCCCCTAGTAGTACTCATCGACCATCACAGCATACAAGGTGATCTCCAATCAGAGTTTGAGGATATCCGCCCTTATGTAAGAGCGACGGCAACAATTTTTACTCAATACCTCCAAACAGGATTATTGGCATTAGATAGCAGCATAAATCAACACGTCAAATGTGCTACTGCCTTAATGCATGGCTTGCGATCAGATACAAATCGGCTCATGCAAGCGCAAGAAGAAGACTTTATGGCAGCGGCGTATTTAAGCCGATTTTATGACGCCCAACTGCTGAACGCCATTTTACAGGCGAACCGTTCCAAGCGGGTAATGGATGTGATCGAGCGATCGCTAAAAAATCGCATCGTCCAAAACAACTTTTCTATTGCTGGTGTCGGTTACTTACGTTACGATGACCGCGATGCCATCCCCCAAGCGGCTGATTTTCTCGTCACCGAAGAAAATGTCCACACTGCTGTAGTTTATGGCATTGTTCACGATGAAGATGATGAACTGGAGATAGTCATCGGCTCCCTGAGAACCAGCAAACTTACCCTTGACCCCGATGAATTCATCAAAGAAGCCTTTGGGCAAGATAGCACAGGGCGCTTTTTCGGCGGTGGAAGAACAAGCGCAGGTGGCTTTGAAATTCCAATGGGCTTCTTATCTGGCAGCAATGAAAATTCCCCTTATGCGAAAATGAAATGGGAAGTATTCGACACTCAAATTAAGCAAAAACTGTTGAGGTTAGTTAACCCTAGAGATAACCCGATTCAGTCGGAGTAGAGGCAACTCAAGGAGACGTGGAGAACTCCTAACTAATGCAGTAGTCAAAGTGTTTGTTCAGATAGCATCCCTTCCCGATTTTTGATAAAAGTCGGGAATTTGGATTTTATGACAACAGATGAACGAAATCAAAGTTATACCAATTTGAAAAAAGAATGCGACAAATAGACCATTTGTAGAGACGCGATGAATCGCGTCTTTACCCAAGGATGTGTTGCAATCATTAATTGAATTTTTACCCAATTAATTTGCGTCTACCTATTTATTTTAGGACTTACGCACTGTACAACTTAATCATGGTATGCATATACGAAAATGGGTCGTTTCAGCCTTTTATTAATCGTTCTTCGATGGTC
>JBGTMK010000631.1:0-27004 GCA_041743605.1 Nostoc sp. | reverse complement strand
TCCCATAACTCCTCGCCAAAATTACGGATCATTTCTTGCCCAGGAGTAATTTCTACTACGTCTGGCTGCTCATGCTCCCATAACTCCTCGCCAAAATCGCCAAGCAGTTCTTGCCCTGGAGTAGTTTCTGTGGCATCTTGCCCCTGATTGTCCTGATACTCGATCTGTGTGGGTGAGTTTTGCATCAGTCGGATACCAATGTCATAAGCAACGTCTCCAATTCTGCCAACACCAAGTTCCCCCAATTGCACCATCTGTGTTGCTAAAAGAGGATTCGGTGCCGGTGAAGCAAGCAAGCTTTCGCCAAACATTACTAACCAGTCTATCCAGCGTTCAGCCGGAATACGATTTTCGACCCGTTGCAGATACCTCAATGCCCACTGTCGTCCTCGTGCTTGATGCACGCCTTCTAACAATTGAATAAACAATTGTTCCAAATCGGCATTGGTTAGTTCTGGTACTACGTCCACCAGATTGCGTCCTCTCAAACCTTTGAGAGAACTAGTCTGCTTACTTTCAATGAGGCGCTTTAAAAACCTTTTAAGCGACTGCGATATCCGCCTGAGCATCTGCCACACTCTTGGATTTTGTTTTTCTAGATTGTAGCCATCGTTGTGTTAAAAAAATCATGAATTACGTAAAAATCCATTAGATTCTGACAGCGCTTCCGTAGAAGGTTAGCAAAAAATATACAAATCTTCAAGAGCATAGCATTACAACGTTACAATTCCCAGATTCAATTCTTTAGTTTTGACCTTGCCACTTTTAGATTTTAGATTTTAGATTCTTTTGGTTTATCGGGGAAGTCAATCCAAAATTTAAAATCCAAAATCTGTTACCTCTGCAAAGCCGTTAATTTTCTGTTTGCTCTGTAGTCGATTCACCACCAGGATATAATTGACTAATCAATGCTTGGACAAGTACTTGTGGGTCATCTGTTTCAACGGCAAGCTGTTGAGCAATCTGCTGGCGTAAGTTTTCATCCTGCTGCAACATCACAAATAATTCTTCTAAGGTGACAGTTTGATATTCTCCCTCCGGGGGGTTTTGTGATGCATCTGCTGACTCGGATATTGGGGTAGTTGGTTCAGATGGCAGGATCGTGCTGACAGCATCTGGCCCTTCATATTCCCAAATTGGTTCACCTTGATTGCGTGTCAACAACTGCATCCCGACACTATAAGCAACGTCTCCGATTTCTCCGATGCCCAACTCACCCAGTTGCACTAACCGCGCAGCTATTTCATTATTGGGTGTAGGTGATGCCAGCAATCTGTCGCCAAAGCGCTTTAACCACTCTACCCAGCGTTCAGTTGGGATACGATGTTCAATATTATGTAACCACTTTTGCGCCCACTCTTGTCCTCGTGCTTGATGTACTCCTTGTAGTAGTTCGTTGAAGAGAAATTCCAGATCGGTATCGCTTAAGGGTGGTGCTGGTTCTTTTTGCACATTCCCCTTAGATTTTGAGGCAGTTTGTTTTCCACCAAACAATCTCTGAACAAGCTTTTTGAGCCATTGAAATAACCGCTTGAGCATCTGCTGCACCATCAAGTTTTACTTATCTTAAAATTGTAGCGATCGCACTGGACTATGGCGTTAGTTCTTTGTCATTTGTCATTAGTTCTTCTTCTCTTGCCTCCCACTCTTTTGCTAGAACAAATGTACTAAATGATATGCTATAATTCCGATACATTGATGTTGAAATCATAGTAGAGGATAGGCTCTGGTTGCTTGCTTTCCTGAGTGCCAAAATTTACGGCATGAGTTGAGTGCAAGGGCTATGGCAACATCGATAAACAAAGCAGGTACGAGAGTTTAAAATAATTGAATCCTAAACTCGACTCGGTGCTACTAATTCACATTGAAAGGCATTGAAGTCTATTTTTCCATGTCTTACGAACCCCTGCACCACAAATATCGCCCCAAAAGTTTTGCTGAACTGGTGGGACAAGAGGCGATCGCTACCACCCTCACGAACGCGATCGGCACATCCAAAATCGCCCCCGCCTATTTATTCACTGGGCCTAGAGGTACGGGGAAAACTTCTAGTGCCCGGATTCTGGCTAAATCTCTTAATTGTCTCAAAAGTGACAAGCCCACGGCTGAACCCTGCGGCGTGTGTGATGTTTGTCAGGGAATCACCAAGGGCTACGCCTTAGATGTAATTGAAATCGATGCCGCTAGCAACACTGGTGTTGATAATATCCGCGAATTGATTGAAAAAGCCCAGTTTGCCCCTGTGCAGTGTCGCTACAAAGTTTATGTTATTGATGAATGCCACATGCTAAGTACCCAGGCATTCAACGCGCTACTCAAGACCCTAGAGGAACCACCGAGACACGTGGTTTTTGTATTGGCAACAACAGATCCGCAACGGGTGTTACCAACGATTATTTCACGCTGTCAGAGGTTTGATTTTAGACGCATTCAGTTAGAAGCGATGGTTAAGCATTTAAGTGCGATCGCTTTTAAAGAAAACATTGATATTTCACCCGATGCTGTAACCCTGGTAGGCCAACTTGCTCAGGGAGGGTTGCGAGATGCCGAAAGTCTACTTGATCAACTGGGTTTATTAGCGGGTGAAGTCACACCAGAGCGAGTTTGGGATTTAGTGGGGACAGTAAGCGAACAGGACTTGCTGGGACTTTTAAATGCGATCGCTCAAGATAAACCGGAAGCTGTTTTAGACTGTACTCACCACATTTTAGATCGTGGTCGAGAACCCCTAACTATTCTGCAAAATCTCGCCGCCTTCTACCGTGATTTACTCATTGCCAAAACCGCACCCAATCGCCACGATTTGGTTGCTTGTACTCAGCAAACCTGGAAAGCGCTGGTTGAATTTGCTCAATACTTTGATATGAGCGTGATTTTGGCAGGACAAAAACACTTGCGAGAAGCTGAAGTACAAATTAAAAACAGCACCCAGCCGCGTTTATGGTTAGAAGTAACATTACTAGGATTGTTACCTAGTGCAACAAATATTCAGCCACAAGCCCCAAGTATTGCGCCGCGAGTTAACACACCTGCTGTATCTCCAAATTATGCTCCAGCAGTTACCCAAAATCATGCAGTCTCTTCTGTACCTCTACCTGAACCGCAAACAAATCATAATTCTGTATCTCATAATCATCTAGCGACTGCTCAAAATCAGCCCGTCACTTCATCTCCCCTGGTTGAACAGCAAACAAATCCCAATTCTGCTGCTAACTCAGTTTCACCACCAACCCCAGAACCGATATCTGTTTCTGTGTCACCTGCTAACCTTGAACCAGTAACTTCAGAAGTTGTTGGGGAAGCAGCTTATGACTTAACTCAGGTTTGGCAACAGGTGCGTGCTAATTTTCCGATGCCTTCGAGACAAGCTTTACTGGGGCAAATGTGCCAGCTAATAGAGTTTAACGGTACTGTAGCGCGTATTGCTGTTAAAGGGGCTAAATGGTATGAAACACTTAAATCTGATCTTCCGATGATGAAGGCAGCTTTCCAGCAGACTTTTGGGTGTGAAGTTCAGGTAAATCTGGAACAAGTAAGCTCTGTAACTTCTACCTCAGCCAGAAAGAATCCTCCGCCAAAAGACTCTACTCGCGTTCAGCAACCACCAACTCCCAGTTACAACCAGCAAATTCCATCTCCAGCGTCAGTACCACAGCCAGCGACTCCACCACCAGCACTACTAAAAACCGAGCCAGCAGCAACAAATGGAAATGGGACAAATGGCAATGGGGTAAATGGCAATGGGACAAATGGAAATAGGGGAAATGGAAATAGGGGAAATGGAAATGGGGCGCAAACTTTGCCTCCACCGCCAAAGCAAACACCTACAACTGATTGGGAAGTTGACGAAGTAGCGATCGCAGCTCAACGTGTAGCAGAATTTTTCAATGGACAAATTATCCGTTTTGCAGATGATTTTCCAGAATTCTCCGATTCCATAACTACACCAGAATGGGTAGAAGAAGCAGACGTGGATGATGAATAAAAAATGCAAAATTATTTTTTGTAATTTTGCATTTTGAATTTTGAATTCCCCAAAGAGGCTATTCCCCATTCCCAGTATGCAAGGTTTTCACCCATTTCAGGCGCTTTGGTCTTACCGACATCCGGGCAGTAGTACTGCTCATGACGACTAACCAGTGCAACATATATAAACTGCCACGCAGGGTTTGCACCAGCATTGTAAGATATGTAGAAAGTGGGAATTTTTGATCTTGACGTACCCGCTTCAGACCTGTGAACATTCCTACCATCGACATAGAAATGGATAAGCCTGTGATGGGACTTAACATTGGTGGACGATGACGAGCGATCGCCATTAATAAATCTGGGACTGCTGCTGTCGGTAAGATATACATAATCAGCATAAAAATCAGCAAATCCCAGCTTTTGCGAGTTCCCATGCGGTTTTTGAGAATTAAATCCCAATAATCCAGATAGCGTTGATATCCGCCTTCTGCCCAACGGTTGCGCTGATGCCAAAGTGCGATCGCACTTGTCACACCCTCTTCTTGCACCGCTGGATGGAAAACACACTCAATATCCCATTTGTCCAAATGTAAACGGATTGTCAAATCCAAATCATCGGTAATGGTTTCCTCATTCCAGCCACCGCAGCTTTCCAAGGCTGAACGCCGGACAAATTGACCATTGCCCCGCAGTTCGCCAATGCCACCAAGGGCAGTCCGCTGTTGCTGAAACCAAGTATCAAGTGCCATTTCAGCCATTTGACCCTTAGTCCAAAAGTTTGCTTTAGCGTTGGCGATCGCTTTTCGCACCTGCACCGCCCCCACCTTTTCTCTTTGAAATAAAGGTACTACCTGTTGCAGCAAGTCTGGTGTTACTTGAGCATCAGCATCAAATACTGCTATAATGTCGCCCTTTGTCAGCGGCAATACCTGATTCAACGCTCCCGATTTGCCACCACTAGCTTCTGATGAACGCCTTAATACTTTCAGTTGATCGTGTTTCTGTTCGAGTTCCGCTAATAAACGTGGCGTGCTATCACTGCTGTGATCGTCAATAATCCATACTTCGTATTGCCCACCCGGATATTCCAGATTACAAAGATTTTTGACTAATTTAGCAATTACTGCTTCCTCGTTTTTCGCAGCTACTAGCACAGAGACAAAGGGCAAATCTCCCTGTATTTCTTTTGGATAGCGGCGAGATTTAGTAAACACTACCACCAAGGCATGAAATCCTAGAATGGTCGTCAGTCCTAGAATAAATATGGAAGCCCAAGAAACTAAATGTAGAGCGATCGTGCCACTCCAGACGATAGTCAAGACTAGAGCCGCTTTGCCTCTACGACCTTGAAACCGGGATGTTAAAGACATAGAATTTGTCTCTAACACTGACTCCTCATCTACTGATAGGTCAGACAACAAGGAGTTGAGCGGATCAAGCTCTTGATAAGAATCTTCTTCGGGCCAGGAATTCGCTGGCATAGGTTAGGTTGCTTGATTCAAAAACCACTATTTGTCTACAGTTAGTAATTTTACGGACAAATATCCCTAAGCTACTTTTCCCGATATTAATCGGAATGGGCAAACTGCAATACCCGCTATCCCTAAGCCAAAAGCCGCTAAGACTACCTTTTTGTCACCGCCACTCTGGGTAATTACCTCGAATTAACCACGTTTGCTACTCTTAGACAGAGGCTTGATTCCTTTGATAGCCACTTGGGCAGGAAGCTTGTAGAGTCGGGCTTTCTTTAATGAAAACTCGATTTGGGCAAAGTAATAGCAAGGTAGCAGCAGCTTGTTGTTGGGAGAAACAGCAATAATAACATCCCCAACTTTACAGTGGGGATTTTTTATGTTATTGCCCCAGCTTCAATAAAAGTTAATGCAGCCTTATTCTAACCGAAATTTTAATATTTCTTAGCAGTAACTTCATTTATTAGTCATTTGTCATTTGTCATTGGGATTAGGGAGAGATTACAGGTTACAGGGTACAAATTATTCCCTATTCCCTATTCCCTTCTTCACTCACCACTATGTGCTTTAGATACATCTTTTGGGAATACTACTAACAGCCACTAATATCCCCAGTTGCAAACTAACTTGAGGAATATTGAACAATGTCTATTGACCAACTCCAGCCTGCCACTCAACAACAAGCCAGTGTTTACTTACCTTATGTTCAGGGTACTAAGCGTAATTTCTTACCCTATGCCATCAGTCTCTATCAAAAAGGAGTCTTGGAGGGACATCGGAAGATAGAAGCCAGTGAACATGTTCCCTTTGTCGCTTCTTGGAATGTTGCGACTTTACCCTCAGACTTAACCCGTTGCAGAATCCAGTTTGATGGTAATGCTGACCTGAGTTATGAACTGATGATGGCTAGTTTCGAGTTTATTAATTTTCTAATTGAACTTATGGACAACTATAAACGTCATCGTGCAACCGATTTTTCACAACCGTTTTACCGCAAACTACTGCGTATAGACGAGTGAACTACCCCCCGCTCACAATCCCCAAACCTACTAACCCGGATTTCTCACCACACCTCTTATAGCCTGTGCAAGTGCCGGGGAGAAGTAAGAAGTTTTTACTCATTACTCATTACTCATTACTCATTACTTCTCTTCTGCTCCATCAAACGCCTTGAGAAGAGTGAGAAATGCGGGCTAACAGTTGAGGGTGGGGACTTCCGCGATATGTTAAAGTTCAGCCGGACTTTTGCCAGTTCGGCTCGTTTTTAGACACATAAGCCTCATTCCCGCACTTCGTGCGGTTGCGCGAGCTGCGGGAATGCTGTTTCAAAACCTCTCAAGAGCGAAAGAGAGGTTTTTGGTACACTTTACGACTTTTCAAGCATCTTCATTAGAGCAGATGTCTTTTTTTCTTTTCAAAACCATACCAAAGCCAGCTACCAGAAAGGTTCCTAAAACGCTAACTGGTTCTGGAATTGAAGTTTGATCAATGGGTACTATAATTCTTAAACTTGCCAAGGTAGCGTTAGTGATGGTCAAGGATGTTACACTGGGCGAACCTGGGATATCAGACTGAAAATCAAAGACTGTGGGAGTTGAACTACCATTGCGATCGCTATATCGCACCCCATATCCACTGACTTCAAAAGTGCCTTGATACTGCTTTCCGGTATCTGGGTCGGTGACAGTACCAGTGTAGAAAGCTTTTGTAAGATTAAATTCATCCTGAACTACTCCTTGAAATGTAGTTCCTGGCAATTGTCCCTGGTAAAGAAATGCAGTCAACTGACCACCAGAGAGAACCGGGGATGTGAGAACACCATCAAAGGAGACAATTGGAATGCCTTTAAAGTCAACAAAGTAATGCAGACTTCCATCAGAGCGTGTTTCTACCTTTAAATAGTCTGACTGGTATACAGGAACATAATTAGGATTATTATTAGTACCTAAGTTCCGGTAATAAGTTCCAGTGTCATCCGTATCAATACGAGTAGTACTTTGATTGAAATTGGGATTGTTTCTGGGAAGTTCGATAGTTCCTGATAATGTACCAGTGCTTTGAATTGTGATGAATTGAGCAGCAATTGCACTCGCTCCACTTAAAGCAATCGTCATTGCTGCTAAACAACTGCTGCTCAGAATTGCACAACCTAGCTTAATCCCTGATGAACTTACTTTCATTAACAATTTGCTCCTGGAATTACCGATGAGAAAACACACCTAATGCGCTGAGATTTATTTAAAATTTTTCTCAGGCACGATTTATTATTCCCAAATTTATGGTGTAAATTTCATCGACAACAAAAACATTGTCAATCGCTATTTTTATTCTTGCGTTTGCGGAGTGTATCGGAGACAATGACCTCATTCCCCAATTTTAATTTCGTTGCCTGATGAGAAGATATTTAAATTGTTCTAAGGTTTAGCCTGAGCCAGTTCGTAAATTCTTCACGCCCTAAATCACCAGCCGCTAACAGTAGGACAACACGCTCCTGTTCTTCGAACAAAGCATCAATTTCCATCCCATTTAAAACAAGAAATATTTCCATAGCTGCGTGACCAGTACGCTTATTACCATCAAGGGAAGGATGATTTTTTATCAAAGAGAAGCCCAATGCTGAAGCCTTTTCAATAATTGTGGGATATAAGTCTTCTCTACCAAAAGTCATCTTTGGTTGTGCCAGAGCAGACTCTAAGATACCAAGGTCGCGTATACCTAATGCGCCTCCAGACTGCTCTATAACCGACGATGCAGATTCAGGACTTCCACTACCGTCAGGTAACGTATCATGCTAAACGTCGGTACAATTCGGCATTTTTCTTCAGCACATAGTTGGCTGCTTGAGCAAATTCGCTCGTCGGGTGACTGAGCCAGTCTTCTATCCGGGAACGTAACAAATCTTCAAGCGAGATACCACTCTCTTGTGCTAATGCTTGCAACTTCTGCAATTGTTCATCGGAAATATCGATCGTGATGGAAGCCACAGCCACTACTCCTTGAATGCCAGAAAAGTGTAGTATTACTGGTATTTTAGTTCTTTCTGACAGGCGATCGCTATCTTTATTCTGACTCCTGAATTCTGAATTCTGAATTCTGAATTCTTCTTCAATCTTGCTTGCGATCGCAGAGCGTGTCAAAGATAATCGCACCTAATATCCCAAAATATAATTAAAAAGCGATCGATCGCATCCAGATTTGTCAGAGAGAAACCGTAATTACGCGCTTGGCGATCACCTTGATAATGCAATTCAGATTTTGGGAAACCCGATCAGATAACTGGGCAATAGAGCTAAGATTGATTTATATAGCTCGATAAGAGAATTTGAAGATGTTGAATGCAGTAGAGTTTCAAGCAAAGATTCAAAATGGGTTAATTCAGATTCCTGATGAGTATAAACAAGAATTGGCAGAAGGAGATGATATTCAAGTAATTGTTTTGGTGAAGAAAAAATCATTTCCAGAAAAAGACATAATTGATGAGTTGACTAAAAATCCCATTCAAGTGAATGGTGTACTCAGTCGTGAAGAAATTTACAGTCGCTAGTCGATGAGTGATAATAGATATTTTATTGATACAAATGTTTGGCTCTATCGTTTATTTGATGACAAAAAGATAGAAGTGGCAGAACGAGACAGAAAGCGTAATATTGCTATTTCAATTACGTCAAATGAAGGAATAATTATCAGTACGCAGGTTGTGAATGAGGTTTCTGCTAATTTGCTGAAAAAAGCAGCTTTTAACGAAGAGCAAATCAAAGCTGTGATTCAGTCACTTTACCGTCGCTGTACTGTGGTAGAGTTCAATTTGAATATTTTTGAATCTGCATCGGATATCCGCAGTCGATATAATTTTTCTTTTTGGGATGGTTTAATTGTTGCTTGTGCGCTGTCGGCAAGAGCAAGTATTCTTTATTCTGAAGATATGCAGGATGGGTTAATAGTAGCTGGTCAATTAGAAATTGTGAATCCATTTAAATCAAGGTAGAGAGGTTATCTGAGTTGCGATCGCCTTCAGTTCAACCCTCTTGAGAATATAACCCTTTGCACCGCCCAATAGGAATCATATTTAATTTTTGAAAAAATACATAACGACTGTCTTAAAAGTCAAGCGATCGCTAATAGAAAATCGGGACTGGAACATCCTGTCTAGATTCGAGACGATAGACTTTTTATAAGAGTAATTTTTACAAAAACTCAAATTTCCCAACATTTCAAAGCAGGTATGGGGCAATGGTGCGATTAAAACCGTGGCAGTGGGTCGTTTTAGCAATCCCGATCGCGTTTATCATAATTTTCATACTGGTATCCGCCGGTTCGCAAATTCATGCGTGGGGCATTAATTGGATTTGGGGTGTATTCACCCTTTTATTCGTTGGTTGGCGTTGGCTGCTAGTCAAATGGACTCAACCAGCTGTCAACCAAGTAGAAGCTGTATTAGCCCAAGTCCAAGAAGAACTGGAATCGACAGTAGAGGATACTGTACGAACAGTGGGAAGTGACACCACAAAACAAGCAGAAGCCGCACTCCAAGAAATTCTGCAAGCTGCACAAAGCGATCGCCCCATTTGGGAAGACTGGCAAACTTTTTGGACGCGATGCCAAGATTTGGTTGTAGCGATCGCTCATATCTACAATCCTCAAATTCAATATCCCCTGCTGAATATTTACGTCCCCCAAGCTTACGGGCTGATTCGCGGAACGGTAGATGATATGGATCAGTGGATGCAAAAGTTATCGCCTGTCCTGAATCAGGTAACGGTTGGACAAGCATACCAAGGATACGAAGTCTACCGGAAGTTAGAACCATCGGCTCGGAAATTCTGGCGTGTTTGGAACTGGGCACAGTGGATTTTAAATCCGGTGGCGGCGGTGGCAAAACAAGCCAGTCAGGGTTCTAGTAACCAAGCAACTCAGCAATTATTGGGGAATTTGAGTCAGTTATTTCGAGAAGCTGCCCTGAGAAACTTATGCCGACAGGCGATCGCACTCTACGGACGTAGCACATTACCAGTTTCAGCAACCGCTGTTTCCACACCAACTTTACCCAAGGCAAAAACCCAAACACTCCGAGATATCTTAACTCAAGCTCAACCAGCCGAAGCGGTTGAGCAAAAACCTGTGAATATTCTGCTGGTTGGGCGCACGGGTTCGGGAAAAAGTAGCCTGATTAACACGCTATTTCAGGCAGATTTAGCAGCTGTTGATGTTTTACCCAGTACCGATCGCATTCAAAATTATCAATGGCAGACTCAAAGCGGGGAAACCTTGACGCTTTGGGACACACCTGGTTACGAACAAGTCAACCGTGCCGATCTCCGAAACTTGGTGCTTGATTATGCCATCAACGCAGATTTGCTGCTGTTAGCTACACCTGCCCTCGATCCTGCGCTGCAAATGGATGTAGACTTTTTGCAAGATATCAAAGCAGAAGTTGCAGATTTACCTGCGATCGCAATTGTCACTCAAGTAGATCGTCTGCGTCCCATCCGCGAATGGCAACCACCTTATGATTGGGAATGGGGCGATCGCCCCAAAGAAATTGCCATTCGAGAAGCCACTGAGTATCGCGCCAAATTGCTAGGAAATTTCTGTAATCTAGTTCTACCAGTGGTTACAGCTGACAGCAAAACAAATCGAACCGCTTGGGGAGTAGAAGCGCTTTCATTGGGATTAGTAGATGCGATCGCACCTACCAAGCAACTCCGTCTCGCCCGATTTTTGCGGAATCTAGAAGCCCGTATCATCGCCGCGGCCAAAATCATCGACCACTACACCTTCCAGATGACGACAACACAAGGATTAACGGCATTGCTCAAAAGTCCCGTTCTCCAGTTTGTTTCTACACTCTCAACCGGATCTCCAGCCCTAGCATATATGCTGGCAGAGCAAATTCCCGTGGAACAGTTGCCGATTGTGATTGGTAAACTCCAAATGGGGTATGAGCTTTTCTCACTCTTGAATACAGGCAACCCTAACCCGCTTAACTTTGAATTGCTATCCCTCTGGCCGCTACTGCTAGAAAACTCCGCTTCACCCGATCGCAACGCCTGGGCATTTGGTCACGCCCTAGTGGAATACTGGACTCAGAATCTAACAGTTGAACAACTCCGGGAGCGATTTGAGTATTATCTGTCAATTGGCAAATAATTTGTCTGCATTGAGGAATTAATGCCCATAAGCAATGTCTACAATGGGCTATACCTCAATACAGTTCAGATAAGACCAAAACACTTGTAGAGATGGCGATTTATCGCGTCTTTTTAAGTATATTTACGATTATTTTTACTGAAAAATAGCGTAATTATACTAAGAAAACAACAAATCTAAAATGTGGTATTGGGTCGTACTCCTAACATCAAAGTTAAGATTACGATTAAGAGTAGGTGTCTGCTGAAACCTACCCGCTTTCTTTACCGGAATTTTTACTCAGACGCCCATTTTATTCGGAGTTGTTTATGAAAAATATATTACAAACCTCCATCTCTCAAGAACAGAATTCACATCAGAGATATAGCATTTCGTCTTACAATAGTCTGCTTGCGGTCGTGAAGGATTTGGCAAGTGTGCGGACTATTGAGGAAATTATTGAAATTGTGCGTTTGGCGGCTCGCGATCTCACTAATGCTGATGGAGTAACTTTTGTACTGCGGGATGGTGAATGTTGCCACTATGTCGATGAAAACGCCATCGGGCCACTTTGGAAAGGTATGCGTTTTCCGCTCAAATCTTGCATCTCCGGTTGGGCAATGCTCAATAAACAAGCAGCCGTGATTGAGGACATTTATCAGGATGCTCGAATCCCGATTGATGCCTACAAAGTGACTTTTGTCAAAAGTTTAGTGATGGTTCCCATACGGGTTGCTGATCCACTGGGTGCAATTGGAGCCTACTGGAGTACAACACACCGAGCCACGCCCGAAGAAATAGAATTGCTGGAGATTCTTACTGATACTACAGCAGTTGCGATCGCGAACGTTCAACTTTTCCAGAAACTTACGAATCAAAACGCCCTAAAAGACAAATTCATTGCAATGCTAGCTCACGAGTTGAGGAATCCTGTTGCCCCCATCTCCAACGGCGTTCAGCTTCTCAAATTGAAGCTGGGCCAGACTGGCGCAGTTGGGGAAACAGTTTTAATGATGCAACACCAGATTAAGCACCTCTCAAAATTGATCGATGAGCTACTCGACGTATCGTCCATCACCTACGGGAAGATTTCATTAAACCTTGAGAAGTTGAATCTGGTGGATTTAGTTCGTCAGAGTCTCAATGATCATACAGAAGCAATAAAGAGATCGAATCTTACTGTAGTACAAGATTTGCCAAACACACCCGTGTGGGCTTATGTTGACTCCACCCGCTTCTTCCAAATCTTTGGAAACCTGCTTGATAACGCCTTAAAGTTTTCCAAGCCAGATGGGACGATTTGGGTGGATTTGTCATTTATTCCCAGTGAGAATGGCTCAGGGAGTGTAGCGGCCTTATCTGTAAGAGATTCAGGGATAGGGATAGATCCGACAATCTTACCAGAACTCTTCGAGCCATTTACCCAAGCCGATCGCAGTTTAGATCGTTCGAGAGGCGGGTTAGGTTTGGGACTCTCGGTAGTAAAAAGTCTTGTGGAACTTCATGGTGGTAATGTTGAAGCCTCAAGTAGAGGGATTAATTTGGGAGCAGAATTCAAAGTTACTCTCCCTGTATGCGAAGAGATGACAACCTTAGATAACGACTTGGAGATTAAAGAGGCGGCTAAAAAATCGTTGAAAATTCTAGTCATTGAAGATAACGACGATTCAGCCGTATCATTACAAGCAGTACTTGAGCATTTTGGGCATGAAGTTTCCATTGCCAAGAATGGAATTTTAGGCTTAGAAACTGCAAGGAAGTTGGAGCCTAATGTGATTATTTGTGACATCGGGCTTCCTGAGATGGATGGATTTGCAGTTGCACAAGAACTGAGTAAAGACTCCAAATTTACTCGCTCAATTCTGATTGCGCTCACCGGCTACGGTGGCCAAATGGATAAGGAACTTGCGCTTAAGTCTGGTTTTAAATGCCACTTAACCAAGCCTGTGGACTTTGAAATACTTACAGCAGAAATTGATCAATACTATCTTATGAGTGCGTAAGCGTAGCCCGTCCTAGACATCGCTTTTATCCCATTAAATCATCTGTCGCAGGTTCACCCGGATAAAAGCGATCACTCAAAATTTCCTCAAAAGCATATAAACATAGCTGAGGAAAAGTTGAGAGTGGCAGATTTGTTTCTCCTGACGCCAAATCCCTACCATTTTGATATGCTTCTTAAGCTTAAAACGGTGCAAAATCAGATTATTACTAACTTTTAAAGATACCTCTTTAGAATCAAATAAAGGGGTATTTTAATATATGCTGTCACGAGTTTTTGTATATGACTTAGCAAATAACTATTGTTCGAGCTTGCTTGCGGTCTTCAGGTTTTCGTTTGATGACAATCTCTACATCATTATCTAAATCATTCAAAAATTGAAATAATCTATCAATTGAAAAGCCTGAGAGTCTGCCTCTCACCAATGCAGAAATTTTTGGTTGATCAATTCCTAAAAGTTCCGCAGCTTGAACTTGTGTTAATTTACGGAAAGTGATTGCTTCACTGATTTTGCGTGCTAGTTCAGCTTTCACTAATCTTTCTTCATAATTAGGTAAACCTAAGTCAGCAAATACATTTCCACTGCTAATATAAACGCTATTTTCTTTAGTCACTTCTTTACTCCTTTTCTTTAGCAGCTTGTTCCAAATAGTCTTCCTGGGCGGCTTTTAACCTCTTTTTTACTAAATCTATATCTTGTTGTGATGTAGCAATCCCATGTTTTGACTTCTTTTGAAACGCGTGTAATAAGTAGACAAACCCCGCAAATTTTACAGTGTAAACTGCTCGGTATGTATCTCCATCAAAATCATCTACAACCTCTAAAACCCCGCCTCCTTTAAAACCGCGCAGGGGTTTTGCATCGGGATGCTTACCCCCATGTTGTGCTACATCAAGGGCGTAACCTATTACGTCTTGTACGTCTTCAGGGAACTCCTTTAAGTCATCTAAAGCGCTTCCAATCCATTTGAAAGCTTTTTGGTGCGTTTCGCTCATGTAATAGTTAGTATGCTAAATCTAGCATACTATGTCAAGAAGCAAATCAGTTGTATCAAAACTAGTACACCACTATCAGCTATTTCTGATTATTCCATCTGTGCGCTCTTACAGTTAATTGTGTTTTTAGAAAAAGCTTTGCATCTAACAGCTAAAAAGTTACTACACTACGAATTGATTCACCTTTGTGCATCAATTCAAAAGCATCATTAATTTGCTCAACGGGCATTACATGAGTAATCAAATCATCAATATTTATCTTACCTTCCATATACCAATCAACAATTTTTGGCACATCTGTACGTCCTCTCGCGCCACCGAATGCCGAACCTTTCCAAACGCGCCCAGTTACTAACTGAAAAGGACGAGTACTGATTTCCTGTCCCGCACCAGCAACGCCGATAATCACACTGACACCCCAACCTTTGTGGCAGCATTCTAATGCTTGACGCATAATTTTGACATTACCGATACATTCAAAACTGTAATCAGCGCCGCCTTTTGTTAAATCAACCAGATAGGGAACTAAATCACCTTCTACTTCCTGGGGATTGACAAAATGCGTCATACCAAATTTTTCTGCCAAAGCGCGTTTGCTGGGATTAATATCCACCCCGACAATCATATTCGCCCCCACCAACCGCGCCCCTTGGATGACATTTAAGCCAATACCACCCAAGCCGAAAACTACGACATTTGCCCCAGGTTCCACCTTAGCAGTATTGATAACTGCACCAACACCAGTAGTTACACCACAGCCAATGTAGCAAACCTTATCAAATGGAGCGTCTTCCCGAATTTTTGCCAAGGCGATTTCCGGCAGCACCGTATAGTTGGCAAAAGTGGATGTACCCATATAATGATGAATCATTTGTCCATCGAGACTGAAGCGACTAGTGCCATCGGGCATAACACCGCGTCCTTGAGTTAGGCGAATGGCTTGACAGAGATTAGTTTTGAAACTCGAACAATATTCACACTGGCGACATTCGGGAGTGTATAAGGGAATCACATGATCCCCTGGTTTCAAACTGGTGACACCAGCCCCTACTTCCACTACCACACCAGCACCTTCATGTCCCAAAATTGCCGGAAACAAACCTTCAGGATCGTCCCCAGATAAGGTAAAAGCGTCGGTATGACAAACCCCGCTTGCTTTAACCTCAACTAACACTTCGCCGGCTTTTGGCCCCGATAGTTGAACGGTTTCAATCGTTAACGGCTTACCTGCACTGTAAGCTACTGCTGCTTTAACTTCCAATGTCAGCGCTCCTGTATAGTTTTGTCATTTGTCATTTGTCATTTGTCAATTGGGCATGGGGCATGGGGCATGGGGCATTGCTTATTTCTTCCTCATCTCCCTCATCTCCCTCATCTCCCCCACTTCCTACTCTCCACTTCCCCTCATCAGCATTGAGCGCATGATACACTTTTGTATCACTTCATCAGATTTACTAAGCGCGATCGCCACTATAACGATAAATATTATTACCTTTGTTAAAATATCATTCTCTAGCTAGATTGGTTAAAGACGGCAACAGCTGTTTTGACAACGATGTAAACTGGATGTCAGCAGCAACTCCCAAATAATTTGTTCACCCCTCAATTAATACATTTTTTCACAGCTTATGAACCCTGCCCTAACACAAATTGGCGCTCAAATGTCCAACCTGACTGGCGTAAGAGCAATCATGAAGGATATTATCGAAACATTACGAGCGGGTGCAGGGCAGCAGTTTATTAATTTGAGCGCTGGTAATCCGTTGATTTTGCCAGAAGTTGAACAATTATGGCGGGATTGCACTGCACAGCTTCTCGCTAGTCCAGAATATGGTGAGGTAGTTTGTCGCTACGGCTCAAGTCAGGGTTATGCACCATTAATTGAAGCGATCGCCAATGATTTTAACAAACGCTACGGGTTAAACTTAAGCGATGCCTTCGGCAACGGTATAACCGAACGCAATATCCTCATTACACCCGGTAGTCAAACCCTCTACTTTTACGCTGTGAATAGCTTCGGTGGCTATACCCCCAGTGGTGAGTTAAAACAAATCGTTTTGCCCCTCAGCCCTGACTACACAGGTTACGGCGGTATCTGCTTGGTTCCAAAAGCCTTAATCGCTTACAAACCGACTCTCGATATTGATGAAGCCGCCCACCGATTTAAATATCGCCCCGACTTCAGCCAACTATCAATTACAGAAAATACAGGTTGTGTTCTCTTCTCTCGCCCCTGTAATCCCACTGGTAATGTCCTCACTGATGATGAGGTGAAAAAGATTGCTGCCCTGGCTGCGCCTTACAATCTGCCAGTCTTAATTGACTCAGCTTATGCACCTCCCTTTCCAGCATTAAACTTTACCGAAATGACACCAGTTTTTGGTGATAACATCCTCCACTGTATGAGTTTATCAAAAGCGGGATTACCAGGAGAAAGGATTGGTATTGCCATTGGGGATGAAAAGTGGATTGAAGTGCTGGAGTGTTTTCAGGCAAATATGAGCCTCCATTCTTCACGTTACGGCCAAGCGATCGCAGCTCTTGCAATTAATTCTGGCCGCTTAGTAGAAATTTCTCACACTGTCATCCGTCCTTTTTACCAAAATAAATTTACCGTTTTAGAAACCAGCTTAGAACAAGCGATGCCCAAGGATTTACCTTGGTTCCTCCATCGCGGTGAAGGAGCAATTTTTGCTTGGTTGTGGTTACAGGATTTACCCATTAGTGACTGGGAATTTTACCAGCAATTAAAGCAAGTAGGTGTGATTATTGTCCCTGGAAGTACCTTCTTCCCCGGTTTAGAGGAAGAGTGGGCGCACAAACACCAATGCTTCCGCATCAGCCTTACCGGTAGTGATGAAGAGATTACCACAGCAATGCAACGTCTAGCAAAAGTGACTGAGGATGCTTATAAGCGTGCGCCTGTAACTGCCTAGCACCGCAAGGCGGAATTAAAAATTAAAAATTAAAAATTAAAAATGAATACAGCCTAAGCGTTTCATTGATTTGAAATGGGTGGTTTATTTCCACCGTGTTGTACTAGTAGGAAAGATGGAAATGAAACACGAAGAAGCTAATAAAGATATTGGAGGCAGAGGGGCAGAGAAGCAGAGGAGCAAGAGAGTAGGAGGAAATTCAAAAATTAAAAATGTCCAATCTCCAGCCCCTAATCCCCAGCCCCTAGTTCCCAGTCGCCAATCCCCAATCCCCAATTTCGATAATTGGCTAGAAATTGGTAAGGTTGTTGCCCCTCAAGGGTTGTCTGGAGAATTACGGGTTTACCCTGTATCAGACTTTCCCGAAAGATTTGAGGTGCCGGGAAAACGTTGGTTGTTGCGTTCAGGTGAAATAGAACCACAACCAATCGAATTATTGACAGGACGTTATATCAGTAACAAAAACTTGTATGTGATTAAATTAGCTGGTGTGGAAACTTGCGATCAGGCGGAGGCGTTGCGTGGTTGTAAACTAATGGTGCCAGTGAGCGATCGCCCCCAATTAGGCGAAGATGAATATCATGTCCTTGATTTGATTGGCTTGGAAGTCTTCATGCAAGCGTCTGGCGAACTCGTTGGTACAGTGGTAGATATCATCCCGGTTGGCAATGATTTGTTAGAAGTCAAGTTGCATGAATCATTTGCTACTGACAAAGGACAAATGACAAATGACAAAAAACAAAAGACTGTTTTGATTCCATTTGTGGAAGCGATCGCACCAGTAGTAGACTTGAAATCTAATCGCATTGAAATCACGCCGCCGCCTGGGTTATTGGAAATTAATAATTAGGTTATTCCTTGATCTGCCTCTAGCTAGTTTTGCTGTACTGGATAGTTCAAGGGAAAGCGAAACTTGAAGCATGAGAAAATTAGAGTACATACTCTATTTATTAATCTAGGAAATGTGGCAATGCCAGAAAAACCAACAACAACTATTCACAGGCAACTACTGGAAATATTGTCCCAATTGCCCAAATCTAGTCAAGAAGAAGTATTAGATTTTGCTATTTCTCTCCAGAAAAAAAAACTAACTCAGCATTGGGATGCTATTTCTGATGTCGAGGCTGCTGCATTGAAAAATGAGTTTGCTAATGAAGATTTAGCTTTTGCAGAATCCGTTTTAACCGATTATCTCTCCCAACTTCAACAAGAGGACGCAGTTTGAATGCGAGGAGATACTTATTTAGCTGATTTGAATCCGAGTCGAGGTTGAGAGCAAGCAGGTAAGTAAGTGGGCGTAAATAATTAAAGGTTTGTAGTGGGGACTTTAGTCCTCTCTTAAGGGCTAAAGCCCTTACTACAAGCTAATTAAATTGAATTTTACATTACTTAATGTAGTTTGATTTATTCTTGCCCACTTATTTATCCGACCAGTTATTATTGTTCAGCGAGATCGACTAGCTCAGTTTACAACAACATCTGTAGTAGTTCCTTTAAGCACTAATCTGCGACGCGCTATTATACCAGGTACAATTGTCATACCTTCAGGTGAAGGCGGTTTAACGCAAGAGTCAGTGGTACTTTCTTATCAAATAGTTGTTATCGATAGGCAGCGATTAATCCGAAAATTAGGAACTCTTTCTTCTAATTATTTATTAATGCTAAAAGTGGCATTAGATTACACTTTGCAACTAGATAATTATGACGAAGACAATGCTGATTAATAGTATTAATTAGTAGCGTAAGGGTAGCTAATTCTAGACATTGCTTTCCATCCTGTGCCCAAAACCAAAGAATTTAGTCACTAAGGCTGAAAAAAATCATCATGGGTAGATGGCCATCATTTGCAAAACAAGTATAATTGCTTACTGACGAACCCATCAAAAACCTTTTGGAATGGAGTGTCGAAATGACATTAGCAACGACTCCACAAACAAAGCCTTTAACAGATGAAGAATTACGGAAGATAAACGCCTACTGGCGTGCAGGCAACTATCTTTCCGTTGGGCAAATATATCTACTCGACAATCCGCTACTGAGAGAACCGCTAAAGCTGGAACACGTCAAACCCCGACTCTTGGGGCACTGGGGAACAACACCAGGGCTGAACTTTATCTATGTTCACCTAAATCGGGTCATCAAAAAATATGACCTCAACACCATCTATATTGCTGGGCCTGGTCATGGAGGCCCTGGACTGGTAGCCAATACCTACCTAGAAGGCACTTACACTGAGTATTACCACAACATTTCTCAGGATGCTGAAGGAATCGGGAAACTCTTCAAACAGTTTTCTTTCCCAGGTGGTATTCCCAGCCACGTTGCACCGGAAACCCCTGGTTCCATTCACGAAGGCGGGGAACTAGGTTATGCCCTTGTCCACGCTTTTGGTGCTGCCTTTGATAACCCTGACTTAATCGTTGCTGCTGTTGTGGGTGACGGCGAAGCTGAAACAGGTGCTTTAGCAACTAGCTGGCATTCCAACAAGTTTCTTAACCCTGTAAATGATGGGGCTGTACTGCCGATCCTCCACTTGAATGGGTATAAAATTGCTAACCCAACAGTACTGGCACGCATCAGCCATGAGGAATTAGAAAGCTTATTTGTGGGCTACGGCTACAAGCCCTACTTTGTCGAAGGCGACGATCCCGCAGATGTCCACCAGCAGATGGCGGCGACTCTAGATATAGCGATCGCAGAAATTCAAAGCATTCAAAGAGAAGCCCGCGTACATGGTTTTACTGAACGTCCCCAGTGGCCGATGATTGTCATGAGAACCCCCAAAGGTTGGACAGGGCCCAAAGAAGTGGATGGTAAAAAAACTGAAGGTTCTTGGCGATCGCACCAAGTTCCCTTTGGCAATATCGCCAAACAGCCAGATCACCTAAGACTCCTAGAAGATTGGATGAAGAGTTACCAACCAGAAGAACTCTTCGACGCTAACGGCACACTGATTCCAGAACTAGCAGAATTAGCTCCCAAAGGGCATCGACGCATGGGTGACAATCCCCACGCTAACGGCGGTATCTTGCTGCATGACCTGAAGATGCCCGATTTTCAAGACTATGCTGTAGATGTTTCTGAACCAGGGAAAGCGATCGCTGAAGCTACCCAAGTTGCCGGAAAATTCCTGCGGGATATCATGCGACTTAACCAAGAAAGCCGCAACTTCCGCATCGTCGGCCCCGACGAAACAGCGTCGAATCGCTTAGGTGGTGTGTTAGAAGTCACAGACCGGACTTGGGTAGCCGAGAAACTCCCAGAAGATGACCACCTTTCCTCCGATGGTCGGGTGATGGAAATTCTCAGCGAAACTAATTGTCAAGGATGGTTAGAAGGCTACCTTCTTACAGGACGCCACGGATTTTTCTCTTGCTATGAGGCGTTCATCCACATCATTGACTCGATGTTCAATCAGCACGCCAAATGGCTGAAGACAACCAGAGATATTCCCTGGCGTAGACCAATTGCTTCTCTCAATTACCTACTCACATCCCACGTTTGGCGACAAGACCATAACGGCTTTTCCCACCAAGACCCCGGTTTTATTGACCATGTAATCAATAAGAAAGCAGAGATCGTTCGCGTTTATTTACCCCCCGATGCCAACACTTTGCTATCGGTAACTGACCACTGCTTGAGAAGCCGCAACTATGTCAACGTCATCGTAGCTGGTAAGCAACCCGCATTGCAATATCTCAATATGGATGCTGCTATCAAGCACTGCACCAAAGGTATCGGTATTTGGGAATGGGCAAGCAACGACAAAGGCGGCGAACCAGATGTAGTGCTGGGTTGTGCGGGGGATATTCCCACCTTAGAAACCTTGGCGGCTGTAGACATTCTGCGCCAGCACTTCCCTGACTTAAAGGTGCGGGTAGTGAATGTAGTGGATTTGATGACACTACAGCCAAAAAGCGAACATCCCCACGGTTTAAGTGAAAAAGACTTTGACACAATTTTCACCACAGATAAACCGATTCTTTTTGCCTTTCATGGCTATCCTTGGCTGATTCATCGCCTAACTTATCGCCAAACTAATCACAAAAATCTCCATGTGCGTGGCTACAAGGAAGAGGGAACTACCACCACTCCCTTTGATATGGTTGTGCTTAACGATCTAGATCGCTTTCATTTAGTCATTGATGTAATTGATCGCGTACCCAAGTTAGGATCTAGGGCAGCTTATGTCAAACAGCAAATGCAAGATCGACTGATCGAACATAAGCACTACATTGAGAAGTATGGCGACGATATGCCGGAAATTCGTGATTGGAAGTGGCCGTATTAAACCAATTCGCAATTACGTTTTGTGTTAGCGTACCACTTCGTGGAAGCAAGCTACGCGCAGCGTCTCGTAGACAAGCGTTAGCGAGATTTAGCTTAGACTTAAATTCGCGCTGCCCTTCAAAGGCTAGAACTTAAACCCCCAAAGTTTGTTAAGAGGAAATGAGGGGAAACTCTTCTCCCTGCTTCTCTCTTTTTCAACAGAGTCTTATTGAGAATAAGATAGTATTTAGGCGAAACTATCCCTCTCCTAAATGAGTTGTGAAAATCGAGAGATTCAGATCCCCGACTTCTTTAAGAAGTCGGGGATCTTATTGTTAACGAGAAGTACTTAAAGTTACTTAATGCATCAAACCCTACTTACTTTCATAGTTAGCGCTAGGATAGCTATGTATTTTATGAAAGTATAAATATGGCTCAAACTTTTTACGTAAATCCAGTATCAGGAAGCAATACCAACCCAGGTAGTCAACAAGCCCCCTTCAAAACTATTACGCAAGCCCTCAAGGTAGCTACTGTTGATACCAAGATTCAACTAGCAGATGGTAATTACAATGCTGCTAGCGGTGAAGTCTTTCCGCTAACGATCGCATCTGGGGTGACAGTGGTAGGTAGTGAAGTCAACAAAGGCGATCGCATTTTGATTGAAGGGAGTGGTAACTACCTCAGCCGTACTTTTGCTGGTCAGAATGTCACATTTGTGCTGTTGGACAAAGCCGAACTCCGGGGAGTGACTGTAACAAATCTGGCTAGTCGTGGTAGTGGTGTCTGGATTGAATCAACTGCCCCTACTGTTGCCAATAGCACCTTCGTCAACAATAAGCGAGAGGGAGTATTTGCTACAGGCGAGGCTAATCCAGTTATTCTAGGTAATGTTTTCAGTGAGAATGCAGCCAATGGAATTGCGATCGCTAAAAATTCCAAAGGTCAAATTGAAAATAACACCTTCTTCAAAACAGGTTTTGGCATCGCTATTAGTGATACTGCATCACCAATCCTTCGAGATAACAGAATTTATGAAAACCGTTCTGGAATTGTCATCTCTGGTAGTTCTCGTCCCCTATTACGTAATAATGTCAGTGAAAATAACACGGATGATGGTATCACAGTGATTGGAACTGCCCTACCAGATATCGGCAGTACCAATAATCCAGGAGGCAATACTCTACGCAATAATGGTAAATTTGATTTGCAAAATGCCAGTTCCAATAAGCTGATTTCTCTAGGAAATAAAATAGATGCGTCTAAAGTCAGTGGAAATGTAGAGTTTGCAGATAGTTCGGTTCCAACACCAACACCCACTCCAACGCCAACACCAACGCCAACGCCAACGCCAACGCCAACGCCAACACCAACGCCAACACCAACACCAACACCAACTCCAACTCCAACTCCAACACCCACTCCAACGCCAACACCAACACCTACTCCAACTATCGAATTAACCGATATTGCGAATCATTGGGCAGGTGGGTTTATTCGGGAATTAGTCAAATTGGGGATAATTAACGGTTTCCCCGATCGCACATTTAAACCCGATGCGACAATGACACGGGCACAATACGCCGCATTACTGGTAAAAGCTTTCAACCCACCAGCAAGTCGCCCGGTGATAAAATTCAAAGATGTATCAGCAGACTTCTGGGCATCTAAAGTTATTGAACAGGCATATCAAGGTTTATTTCTCGCTGGTTTTCCCGACAATACCTTTGGCCCCAACAAAAATATTCAGCGTGTGCAAGTGATTGTCTCTCTGGTGAATGGACTAAAGTTATCTGCTGATGGTACAGCAAATATCAAATTCGATGACCAAGCCAAGATTCCTGAATATGCCAAGGATCAAGTATTAAAAGCTACAGACAAGGAAATTATTGTCAATTACCCGAACCTGAAACAACTCAATCCTACCCGCGATGCTACACGCGCTGAGGTAGCGGTGATGGTGTATCAAACTTTGGTAGATGCTGGTCGTGTAGCAGCAATTAACTCGCCTTATATTGTGACTGCTTGATTGGTCATTTGTCATTGGTCATTTGTCGAGTTTTTTGGTACATACCTCGCCCGAAGTTACAGCTATTTTCAGGTAAATAGACCACGCGGTAGGGAACATTGCTCATTGGTGTCAACTTAACGTGAAACCGCTTGTCCGGCGGGAATTGAAATTCCCGTCTCATAGCTAAAGTCATCTGAAGATGACTAAATATCGCCAAAAATCTCCAGTCTACTTCAGTAGACTTAAGCTATTAGCCCGAAAATTTATTTTCGGGTGGGCATGGAAGCCAACAGATAAGCCATTTCTAGCTTAAGTGGACACTAATGAGCAATGTTCCTGACGACAGATATGGTTCAAATACATGAAAACTGCTGTAAGCGAAAAAACTTTCTTGACTTCGGACGGCTGTGCTTTGATCAAAGAAGATAAAGAGAGCGATCGCCACTAATATTTGCTGCTTATCATGGTGTTTTTACTTGCTCTACTTTCTTAAAAGCTTTACCCAATATTCAATGATGCTAGTTGCTTGTACTTTAGGAACCAGGGTTGAGGCAATTGGTATTATTGGCATTTTGCCACCTTCTGTACTTATTACCTTCTTCGAGTAATAGAATTAATAACGAAGCCTTGTAAAGCCTTCAACTATCAAAATGTAAAGCTTTAGTCGCAGATTTTACCAAGTGTAGAAAAACAAAAATCTGTATTCAAAGTAAGCTTGTAGCATATAAAACGCTTGTAAGATTTTTATGACTTCCCGGATTCGCTTTTTAATGTGTCCTCCTGACCACTACGATGTGGACTATGTGATTAATCCTTGGATGGAAGGGAATATTCACAAATCATCGCGCGATCGCGCCGTGGAACAGTGGCAGGGACTACACCAGATTCTTAAAGAACACGCCATTGTAGACTTAGTACCACCGGAAAAAGGTTGGCCTGATTTGGTTTTTACCGCCAACGCTGGCTTAGTACTAGGGGATACTGTCGTCCTCAGTCGCTTTTTACACAAAGAACGTCAGGGAGAGGAGCCTTTCTTCAAACAATGGTTTGAGGAAAATGGTTATACAGTTAATGAACTTCCTAAAGATTTGCCCTTTGAGGGAGCAGGAGATGCACTGCTAGATCGGGAAGGACGTTGGTTATGGGCGGGATACGGTTTCCGCTCGGAATTAGATTCTCACCCTTATCTAGCTAAATGGTTGGATATTGAGGTTCTCTCCCTGCGACTCATCGACGAACGTTTCTATCACCTGGATACCTGTTTTTGTCCCTTAGCAAATGGCTATTTGCTGTACTATCCAGGCGCTTTTGATTCTTACTCCAACCGCTTAATTGAAATGCGAGTCGCACCCGAAAAGCGAATCGCCCTTGCTGAAGCCGATGCAGTCAACTTCGCTTGTAATGCGGTGAATGTGGACAGCATTGTGATCATGAACAAGGCGAGTGAAGCTTTGAAAACCCGCCTTGCAGATTTAGGTTTCCAAGTGCTGGAAACACCACTGACGGAATTTCTCAAAGCTGGTGGTGCGGCTAAATGCTTGACTTTGCGGGTAACAGAGCCAGTTAGAGATGAAATTCATGCCAATGTCTCGGTAGAAAGCCGCGTCATTCGCATGGAAGGACACTTACTCGACGCCGGCTTAATTAACCGCGCCTTGGATTTGATTATAGATGCCGGGGGAAGCTTCCAAGTCCTGAATTTTAACTTGGGAGAACAACGGCAAAGTACTTCAGCCGCAGAGGTGAGGGTATCAGCACCATCTCATGAGGTGATGGAAGAAATCATCTCCCTATTGATTGATTTGGGTGCAGTAGATTTACCCCATGATGAGCGAGATGCAATTTTGGAGCCTGTGATCCAAAATGGGGTTGCGCCCGATGATTTCTACGTCAGTACAATTTATCCTACCGAAGTCCGAATTAAGGGTCAGTGGGTGAAGGTAGAAAATCAGCGAATGGATGGCGCGATCGCAATTACTCAAACTCCCTCTGGCTTAGTTGCTCGGTGTAAAATCCTTCGCGATTTAGAAGTTGGCGAACAGGTAATTGTAGATGTGTTAGGTATCCGCACCATCCGCAAAACTGAATCACGGGAACAACGCAGCACTCAAGAATTCAGCTTTATGTCAGCGGGCGTTTCCAGCGAACGGCGCGTGGAATTAGTCGTTGAGCAAGTAGCTTGGGAATTGCGTAAAATCCGCGATGCTGGTGGTAAAGTAGTTGTCACGGCTGGCCCCGTGGTGATTCACACTGGTGGCGGCGAACATCTGGCGCAACTAGTTCGGGAAGGATATGTACAGGCGTTGCTTGGTGGAAATGCGATCGCAGTTCACGACATCGAGCAAAATATCATGGGCACTTCCTTGGGTGTAGACATGAAGCGGGGTGTCGCCGTTCGTGGTGGACACCGCCATCACCTGAAGGTAATTAATAGCATCCGCCGTTATGGCAGCATTCCCAAAGCTGTGGAGGTGGGAGCAATTAAAAGTGGCGTGATGTATGAGTGTGTCCACAATAATATACCTTTTGTACTTGCGGGATCGATTCGGGATGACGGGCCTTTGCCTGATACCCAAATGGATTTGATTAAAGCACAGGAGGAATATGCTAAACACCTAGAAGGTGCAGAGATGATTTTGATGCTGTCATCAATGCTGCACTCCATTGGCGTGGGGAATATGACTCCGGCTGGTGTGAAAATGGTGTGTGTCGATATTAATCCAGCTGTGGTGACAAAGTTAAGCGATCGCGGTTCTGTAGAATCGGTAGGTGTAGTAACAGATGTAGGATTGTTCCTCAGTCTGTTGATTCAGCAGTTGGATAAGTTGACAAGTCCGTATGTAAATAAGGTAGGTTAAGAAAACGTAGACGCAAAGACGCAGACAAAGGGAAATGACAAGAGTAGCTTTCAGTGAAGAGTTGCAGATTAATTGGGTCAGTTTTATAGCTGATTTCTTGTTGGTAGGAATGGTTTTTGGCCCGCCTATCGCTCCCTTTTTGGCTGCGTCTGGGGTGTCTTTGCTTCCTGGGATTGCGGACATCATTTATTTCATGGGTAATCATGTATGTCCGCAACCAGATATGGGGTTAGATTTAGCACCACCATTTATTATGGCTGTGTGTATGCGCTGCTACGGCACTGTAACGGGTTTGCTGATTACTCGTCTGCTGTATGGGGTAACTAGTGGTAAAGGATTTTACTGGTTAAGTCAGTATGGCTGGA